>NZ_JBVVPR010000018.1:0-124017 GCF_055811835.1 Bradyrhizobium sp. WSM4874 | reverse complement strand
CCCCTAGCGCGCGCCCCCGCCCCCCGCTCCGGGGGGGGGCTGCCCCACCCCCAACCATGGCCCACCCCCCCCCGGGCCCGGGGGGCCCGGCCCCCCCCCCCGCGGCGCCCGCGGAACAGCCGGTCGACGACCGCGCTCCGCGTCACGGGGCGTCCGGTCTCGACCATGATGGCGCGCACCGCGCCGTCGGTACGGAAGAAGGTGGCCTCCAGCCGGCGCGCGCCCTTGCCCTGCTTCTCCATGGACGCGATCAACGTGTCCGCCAGGCGCGACAGCGTCATCGCGATCATGGTGTCGGTCGCGATCGGCTCGGCAAAGCGTTTCTCCACGATGTAATCGGGCAGCGGCTTTCGTGGATTGATCGGCGCATCGCCCTGCCCCAGCGCATGCGCGAGCAGCGTGGAGAACCGTGCGCCGAACCGCGCCGTGATTTCCCTCGGCGTTCGCGAGGCGACATCGCCGATGGTCTTTAGGCCGGCGCGTCGCAGGCCGGTGCTGATGGCCTCACCCGCACCAAGCGCGGACACCGGAAATCGGCTGATTGCCGCCGCCTCCCCACCATCGGCAACGATGGTCCCTGAAGATTGCCGCGTCAGCGTACGCGCGCAGACCGAGGTGCCGGCGATCGCCGCGCTGACGGCAAAGCCCTGGCGGTCGAGGGCACGGACAAGGGTTTGCAACAGCGCAGCCTCGCCGCCGAACAGATGCGCGCAGCCGGTGATGTCGAGGAACAGCCCGTGCGGCGGATCGAGCGCCACCAGCGGCGTGAAGCGGTCGCACCAATCGGCGATGTCGCTAATCGTCTTGGCATCGGCCACGGCATCGGCGTCGAACACCTTTAGATCCGGACACATCGCCCGGGCATTGGCCAGGGGCTGGCCGATATACAGACCGAGGCGCTCGGCGGCCTCGTCCAGCGCATGGATCACCAGCGCGTTGCTGTCCTTGATGACGACAATGCTCGGATCATTGGTTCTACCCAGCCCGACGTTGCCGAAGAACCGCTGGATCCGATCGATGGGCAGGCGCGGCAGCCACAGGCTGAGGATACGCCGACGATTCAGAGAACTGGCACTCATCACATTTCCATTCCATGATCCACCGGCCGCACGGGCCGTGACGATTGCGCAGGAGCTCGGCATCGAAGCGCGGCGCCCCCCAGGCACTCCACATCGCGCCCGGCGGCGAATGCGCCGCGCGAAGCATCCATCTGGTCTCGGCGGTCGAGGGCAAGGGTTGCGCGGCCATCCGCAGCAGCAAGCCGGTGACACCGGAAGATTGCGCAGCCAGCGTCAGCTTGCGGCTCGCCACGAGATCGAACTGCCTGGTCTCACCCCAGAGCTCGAGCACAACCGCACCCAGCGCGTCGCAGGCGAGCGCATCTGCCGAAGTCCGTAGTGCACTCTCCACGTCGGCGGCGCGCACCATCACCATGCGGCCCGGATCGAGGCCGATCTCGGCGAGCCCGCTCATCGACAGCGCGCCGGTTTCAATTTCTGAAAAATCCTGCCGCACCCACAGCAGCGGCTTGCGTGTGGTGACGCGCCCCGCAAGTCCGGTGACAAAGCCCGTCGCGGCCGCGCCCTGACGTCCCTCGCAAAACACCTCGTGGATTGCCGCGCGCGCGAGCCCGCCCTTCAGCGCGCTGTCGGCCTCGCGGTGGCCCAGCGCGACGCGGTCGCGATGATGCACGACCTCCGCCGTCTCGATGCGCTCGATCTGGCCGCGCAAGGCTGCAAGCGCGCTGATGCGTGCGCCGCTCATGGTCGCCGCTCCTCAAGGGTGATTGCCGGTGGCTCTCAAAAAGAGAACCAGCGGCTAGCTCATTTGTTCATGATATGTTCTAATATAAAGCTAACGACGCCCCGGGAGTCAATCGAATTGGCGGGCCTCGGGATTCATGAGTTGAATCAAAGGGATTCCAATATGGACGTGCAACGCAAGCTGGAAATCCTGGCGGACGCCGCCAAGTATGATGCGTCCTGCGCCTCCAGCGGCACCGAGCGGCGGGATTCCAGCGACGGCAAGGGCATGGGCTCGACCGCGCCCGGCATGGGTATCTGCCATTCCTACGCGCCGGACGGCCGCTGTATCTCGCTGCTCAAGGTGCTGCTGACCAACGCCTGCAATTACGACTGCCTCTATTGCGTCAACAGGGCCTCCTCCAACGTGCCGCGTGCCCGCTTCACCATCGACGAAGTGGTCAAGCTGACGCTCGACTTCTACCGGCGCAATTACATCGAAGGGCTGTTTCTCTCCTCCGGCATCATCCGCAACCCCGACTACACCATGGAGCAGGTGGTGAGCGTCGCGCGCAAACTACGGGAGGAGCATCACTTCCGCGGCTACATCCATCTCAAGACGATCCCCGAGGCTGACGATGCATTGATCTCCGAGGCCGGCAAATATGCCGACCGTCTCTCCATCAACATCGAGATGCCGCAGGAGACGAGCCTGCAGCAATTCGCGCCCGAGAAGGACGTGCGCGCGATCCGCCGTACCATGGGCCGGCTGCGGCTGAAGCTGGACGAGGCCGAGGAAAGCCGCAGCGCGAAGACGAAAGCCAAGCCGCAGCGCTTCGCGCCGGCTGGCCAAAGCACGCAGATGATCGTCGGCGCCGACGCGGCCTCCGACCACACCATCCTCCACACCAGCGCCAATCTCTACGGTTCATACAGGCTGAGGCGCGTCTATTATTCCGCGTTCAGCCCAATCCCCGATGCCAGTCGCGCGCTGCCTCTGCGCGCGCCGCCCTTGCTGCGCGAGCACCGACTCTATCAGGCCGACTGGCTGATGCGGTTCTACGGCTTCGACGTCGGCGAGATCGTCGACGACAGCGCAATGCTGCCGCTCGACATCGATCCAAAACTGGCCTGGGCGCTGCGTCACCGCGACCGCTTCCCGCTCGACGTCAACCGCGCCAGCCTCGAGGAATTATTGCGCGTGCCAGGCTTCGGCACCAAGGCGGTCGAGCGCATCATCGCGGCGCGCCGCACGACCACCATCCGCGTCGCCGATCTCGCGCGGCTGCATGTGCCCCGCAACAAGGCGCTGCCGTTCATCGTCCTAAGCGATCACCGGCCCACGCCGCATCGGCTCGACGAGGCACGGCTGATCGAACGGTTCAAGCCGAAGGCAACACAACTGGGATTTGGCTTCTGATGCAGTACATCACCCTCGAGAACGAAACCGATTTCGATGGCTGGCGCAAAGCCGCGCGTAGCCTCGTGCTTCACCAAGTGAAGCCGGCCGACATCACCTGGGCCGTGCGGGGCGGCGAAGCGGAGCTGTTCGCGCCGCCCTCGCCGTCTCCGCTGCCGGCCGGTGGCGACGGCACCTTCAACGTGCCTGCAAAATTCGTCGAGCTCGCCAAGGCCGCGATCCTGCATCGCGATCCCGAGCGCTTCGCGATCCTCTATCGCCTGTTGTATCGGCTGAAGGACAATCACGATCTCATCGAGGTCGCGACCGATGTCGATGTCGCGCAAGTCACGGCCATGGCAAAGGCGATCTACCGCGACGAGCACAAGATGCATGCCTTCGTGCGCTTCCGCGAGATCGGCAGGGAACGCGAAGCACACTACGTTGCGTGGTTCGAGCCGGAGCATCATATCGTCGAGCTCGCCGCGCCGTTCTTCGCCAAGCGCTTTGCCGACATGCCCTGGTCGATCCTGACGCCCGATTTGTGCGCGCATTGGGATGGCCACGCGCTCTCGTACACATCAGGCGTCAGCAAGAGCGAGGCGCCAAGCGAAGACCGGCTGGAGGAAACCTGGCGGCGCTACTACGCCAGCATCTTCAATCCCGCCCGCCTGAAGGTGAAGGCGATGCAAACGGAGATGCCGAAGAAATATTGGAGGAACCTGCCCGAGGCTTCGATCATTAAGCCTCTGATCGAGGATGCCGAACGCATGACCGGCGCCATGATCGCCAATGCCGCAACCGATCCGCACAAGCCTCAAAAGCGGCCGGAGGCTCCGATGAAACGCAAGACCGCTACCGACGATCTCGAAGCGCTCCGCGAGGAGGCCGCCCACTGCCGCGCCTGCCATCTCTACAAGGACGCGACCCAGACCGTGTTCGGCGAAGGCCCGAAGTCCGCCAATATCATGCTGGTCGGCGAACAGCCCGGCGACAAGGAAGACCTCGCCGGCCATCCCTTCGTCGGTCCGGCCGGCCAGATGCTCGACCGGGCACTGCAGGAGGCGGGCGTCGACCGCAAGAAGGTCTATGTCACCAACGCGGTGAAACACTTCAAATTCGTGCCGCGCGGCAAGATCCGCCTGCATCAGAAGCCGAATACGCCGGAGATAAAGGCCTGCCGGCAGTGGTATGAACGAGAAGTCTCCGTCATCCAGCCCGATCTCATCGTCGCGATGGGCGCGACCGCCGCGCAGAGCGTGTTCGGCAAAATCACCCCGATCGGCAAGACCCGCGGCCGGCTAATCGACCTTCCCGACGGTCACAAGGCGCTGGTGACGGTGCACCCGTCCTATCTGCTGCGGCTGCCCGATCCGGAAGCCAAGGCGCTGGAATATCGGCGCTTTGTCGAAGACCTGAAGATCGTCGCCGGTTTGCAGAAGAAAGCCGCGCGGGCGGCGTAAATAGCGGCGGAAATCGGCTTTCAACCGCTGCTTGTCATCCAGCCTTCAAATCCGTCGCGGACAATACCCTTACCTGAAAGTTAAGGGGCGTCCAGACATGACCGATCTTGCATTCGACCGCGCGGTAGCAGATCCCGCGCCAATCCAGCCGGCCTCGCGGCCAAATCTCGACAAGGGCTTCAACCCGCTGACGATGATCCTGTTCTTCGGCATCCTCGCCGCGGGCCTGCTCTATGTGGCCTACAGCATCTATTCGGATGTCGACGCGACCGGCACGCGGGTCACGAGCTACCTGCCCTACATCCTCTTGTTTGTCGCGCTGCTGATCGCGCTCGGCTTCGAATTCGTCAACGGTTTCCACGACACTGCCAACGCGGTGGCGACCGTGATCTACACCCATTCGCTGCCGGCCGAAGTCGCGGTGATGTGGTCGGGCTTCTTCAACTTCCTCGGCGTGCTGCTCTCGTCCGGCGCGGTCGCCTTCGGCATCGTCTCGCTGCTGCCGGTCGAGCTGATCCTTCAGGTCGGCTCCAGCGCCGGTTTCGCGATGGTGTTCGCGCTACTGATCGCCGCAATCCTTTGGAACCTCGGCACCTGGTATTTCGGCCTGCCGGCCTCCTCCTCGCACACGCTGATCGGCTCGATCATCGGCGTCGGCGTCGCAAACGCGCTGATGCGCGGCCGCGACGGCACCTCGGGCGTGGACTGGGGCAAGGCCACGGAGATCGGATATGCGCTCCTGCTGTCGCCGCTGGTCGGCTTCGTCTGCGCCGCCGGCCTTCTGCTGCTGCTCAAGCTGATCGTCAAGAACCCGGCGCTCTATGCCGCCCCTGAGGGTAACAAAGCTCCGCCGATCTGGATTCGCGGCCTGCTGATTCTGACCTGCACCGGTGTCAGCTTCGCCCATGGTTCGAACGACGGCCAGAAGGGCATGGGCCTGATCATGCTGATCCTGATCGGTACCGTGCCGACGGCCTATGCGCTCAACCGCGCGTTGCCGGAGTCGCAGGTCGCCCAGTTCGCGAAGGTCTCGGAATCGGCTTCCAAGGTGGTTGCGGCCAAGGGCGCCGGCCATGCGATCATCGGCGATCCCCGTCCTGCGGTGACGCAGTACGTCACCTCGCATCACATCAGCGAAGGCACCTATCCTTCGTTGGCGGTGCTGGTGAAAGATGTCGGCGAGCAGGTCGCGAAATACGGTTCGCTGAACAAGGTGCCGGCGGAAGTCGTCGGCAACACCCGCAACGACATGTATCTGACCTCTGAAGCGATCCGCTTCCTGATGAAGGACAAGGCGAACGACCTCAGCAAGGAAGAGGTCGCGACCTTGAACGCCTACAAGGGCGGACTCGACAGCGCGACCAAGTTCATCCCGACCTGGGTGAAGGTCGCGGTCGCCATCGCGCTCGGCCTCGGCACCATGATCGGCTGGAAGCGCATCGTCGTGACCGTCGGTGAGAAGATCGGCAAGACCCACCTCACCTACGCGCAGGGCGCTTCCGCCGAGCTCGTCGCCGCCGCCACGATCGGCGCCGCCGACGTGTTCGGCCTGCCGGTCTCGACCACCCACGTGCTGTCGTCCGGCGTCGCCGGCACCATGGCCGCGAACGGTTCGGGTCTTCAGGTCGCCACCATCAGGAACATGGTGATGGCCTGGGTGCTGACCTTGCCCGTCGCCATCCTGTTGTCGGGTACGCTGTACGTGATCTTCTCGCGGATCTTCTGAGCCGATCACGTCACTCGAAGACAAAGGGCCCGTGCGATGCACGGGCCCTTTTCATGTGTGCTTTCGGCTTGACCTTACGATGCCGCGAGCGATTGCTCGACCAGCTTGACCCAGTACGACGTGCCGTAAACGATCGCCTCGTCATCGAAATTGTAGGCGGGGTGATGCAGGCCGGCACTGTCGCCGTTGCCGCAGAAGATGAAGGCGCCGGGGCGCGCTTCCAGCATATAGGCGAAATCCTCGCCGCCCATCAGTGGCGACATCTCGAGCACGTTGGCCTCGCCCGCAACCTGCCCGGCGATGCGACGCGCGATCTCGGTCTCCGCGGCGTGATTGTTCACCACGGGATAATTCCGCTTGTAGTGCAGGTCGATCTTGGCGCCGGTGATCTGCGCCACGCCCGCGACGACCTCGTGCACGCGCTTCTCGACCAGCTTGCGCACCTCCGGCGACAGCGTGCGGATGGTGCCCCTCAGTGTCGCGGTTTGCGGAATAACATTGCGGGCATTGCCCGCGTGGAACTCGCAGATCGAGATCACGGCCGATTCCAGCGGATCGACGCTGCGCGCGACGATCGACTGCAGCGCCGTGATCACCTGTGCGCCGACCAGAACGGAGTCGACACATTTGTGCGGCCGCGCGGCATGGCCGCCGAGGCCTTCGATCATGATATCGACCTCGTCGGTCGCCGCCATGATCGGACCCGGCCGGATCGCGAACGAGCCCACCGGAATGCCGGGACCGTTGTGCATGCCGTAGACCTGCTCGATGCCGAAGCGCTCCATCATTCCGTCCTTGACCATCGCCAAGCCGCCGGCGCCACCCTCCTCGGCCGGCTGGAAGATCACCACAGCATCGCCGGCAAAGTTGCGGGTCTCGGCGAGATAACGGGCAGCACCGAGCAGCATCGCGGTGTGGCCGTCATGGCCGCAGGCGTGCATCTTGCCGGGAGTCTTCGAAGCGTAAGGCAGGTTGGTCTGCTCCTCGACCGGGAGCGCATCCATATCGGCGCGCAGGCCGATGGTCTTGAGGCCCTCGCCGGCCGGCTTGCTGCCCTTGATCACGCCGACCACGCCGGTCTGGCCGATGCCGGTCACGACCTCATCGCAGCCGAATTCGCGCAGGCGGTCCGCGACGAATGCTGCGGTGCGGTGGACGTCGTAGAGCAGCTCCGGATGCTGGTGGATGTCCCGGCGCCAGGCCTGAATATCGGGTTGAAGGTCGGCGACGCGGTTCACGATGGGCATGGAGGGTCTCAAGCTTTGTTGAAAATGCAGGCCTGTCTACCATGCAAGCACCAGTCCACCCAACTGGCGGGGAGTCTGGGGTAGCTCTGTCCTCTCGTCATGGCCGGGCTTGTCCCGGCCATCCACGTCTGACTATTAGAACGGAAAGCGCGTGGATGCCCGGGACAAGCCCGGGCATGACTCCTATTGGGTGGAAGCAGAATGCCAAGACGGCTCGAAGGTGAGTTTGACTACATTGTCGTTGGGGCCGGCACGGCCGGCTGCATCGTCGCCAACCGGCTGTCGGCCAATTCCAGCAATCGCGTCCTCGTCCTCGAAGCGGGCGGCGACGACAACTGGATCTGGTTCCACATTCCCGTCGGCTATCTCTTCGCCATCGGCAATCCGCGCTCGGACTGGATGTTCAGGACCGAGGCCGAGCCCGGCCTGAACGGCCGCTCGCTCGCCTATCCCCGTGGCAAGGTGATCGGCGGCTCGTCGGCGATCAACGCCATGATCTCGATGCGGGGACAGGCCGCCGATTACGATCACTGGCGCCAGCTCGGCATGACCGGCTGGGGTTATGACGACGTGCTGCCGCTGTTCAAGCGGCTCGAGGATCACTTCCTCGGCGCGAGCGAGCATCATGGCACCGGGGGCGGCTGGCGCATCGAGGCGCCGCGGCTGTCCTGGGACGTCCTCGATGCGGTCGGCGATGCGGCCGAAGAGATGGGCATCAAGCGCATCCCGGATTTCAATACCGGCGACAACGAAGGCACCAGCTATTTCCACGTCAATCAGAAGCGCGGCAGGCGCTGGTCGTCGGCGCGTGGCTTTCTCAAGCCGGTTCTGAACCGCCCGAATCTGAGGCTCGAAAAGCATGTGCTTGTTGATCGGCTGATCATCGAGCAGGGCCGCGCCGTCGGCGTGCGCTTCACCCAGAATGGCGAGATCATCGAGGTGCGTGCGAAACGCGAGGTGATCCTCTCGGCAGGCGCGATCGGCTCGGTGCAGGTGCTGCATCGCTCCGGCATCGGGCCCGCCGACTGGCTGTCCCCGCTCGGCATCGACATCGTGATGGACAAGCCCGGCGTCGGCCGCAATTTGCAGGATCATCTCCAGCAGCGCGCGATCTACAAGGTCGAGGGCGTGCGCACATTGAACGAGACCTATTACAATCTGGTTCGACGCGGCCTGATGGGCCTCGACTACGCCTTCCGCCGCCGCGGGCCGCTGACGATGGCGCCGTCGCAGCTCGGCATCTTCACCCGCTCCGATGCGACGCGCGCGCGCGCCAACATCCAATTCCACGTGCAGCCGCTGTCGCTCGACAAATTCGGCGATCCCCTGCACCGCTTCCCCGCGATCACGGTGAGCGCCTGCAATCTCCAGCCGACATCGCGCGGCACCGTACGTCTGCGTTCGGCGACGCCGGACGAGAAGCCGATCATCGCGCCGAATTATCTTTCAACGGATGACGACCGTCAGGTCGGCGCCGATGCCATCCGCACCACCCGCCGCCTGATGCAGCAGAAGGCGCTCGCAAAATATCGCCCGAGCGAATATCTGCCCGGCCCCTCCGTCGGCGACGACGATGCCTCGCTCGCGAAGGCCGCAGGCGACATCGGCACCACCATCTTCCATCCCGTCGGCACCGCGAAGATGGGCGCGGCAAGCGATCCGATGGCGGTGGTCGACGAACGCCTGCGCTTCTACGGCCTCAGCGGCCTTCGAATTGTCGATGCCTCGATCATGCCGACCATCACGTCGGGCAACACCAACACGCCCACCGCGATGATCGCCGAGAAAGGCGCGACGATGATTTTGGAGGATGCGAAGTGAATGCGTAGCCCCGATGGGGCGTAACGAAATCCGGGAGAGGACGCTCGATTGGTCCCGTATCCGCTACGCTCCATACGGGCTACGCGTCCAACCACCTCACGGAAACGTCATCGCGTCCGGGAATAACACCCCCGCTCCCCCAATCACCTCCCCGAAGCCCAATTCCGGGCGAAGTGGAGCTGCGCGATGAGCGGACACGATCACGGCGAGGACGGCTTAAGCCGCCGCAAAGTGTTGGAGTGCATGACCTGGGCCGGCACCGGGGTGCTCTGGACCATCGCCGGTGGCGTGCCGCGCTCGCTCGGCATCATCGATTCCGCGCAAGCTGCGACCGCGGTCGCGCCCGGAATGACCTTCCTCCAGATCAGCGACAGCCATGTCGGCTTCGACAAGCCAGCCAATCCCAACGCGCTCGGCACGCTGGAGGAAGCGGTCAACAAGATCAACGCGATGCCGACCAAGCCGTCGTTCATGATCCACACTGGCGACATCACGCATCTGTCTAAGGCCGCCGAGTTCGACAATGCCGATCGCATCATCTCGCAGAGCAAGCTCGACGTGCACTACGTGCCCGGCGAGCATGACTTCCTCGACGAGGAGGTGAAGTTCTATCGCGAGCGCTACGGCCGCGGCACCAAGGGCGCAGGCTGGTATTCGTTCGACGCCGGCGGCGTGCACTTCATCGGCCTCGTCAATGTCGTCGACCTCAAGTCCGGAGGCCTCGGCAATCTCGGCGCCGAGCAACTGGCCTGGCTCGAGGACGACCTGCGCGGCAAGTCGAAATCGACGCCGATGGTGCTGTTCGCCCACATCCCGCTCTGGACAGTCTACCCCGAATGGGGCTGGGGCACTGAGGACGGCGCCCGCGCGCTGGAACAGGTGAAAAGGTTTGGTTCGGTCACCGTGCTGAACGGCCACATTCACCAGGTGATGCAGAAGGTCGAGGGCAACGTCACGTTCCATACCGCGCGCTCGACCGCCTTCCCGCAGCCGGCGCCGGGAGCTGCCCCCTCGCCCGGACCGATGAAGGTCGAGGATGCAAAGCTCCGCGCGATGCTCGGCGTTGCCAGCATCAACTTCAAGCAGAACGAGCAGCGGCTCGCGATCATCGACACGCCGCTCCAGGGTTGATGCAGGGCGAACGGAAACTGACAGATGAAGACTCTCAATCGCCGCGACTTCGGTGGCGCCTTCGGTCTCGCTTTGGCCGCGGCCATGCTGTTACCCGCCACAACCGCCCATGCCGAAGACATGGAGGTGCATATCGACAATTTCGTCTTCCAGCCGGCCGAACTCAAGATCAAGGTCGGCACCACCGTGACCTGGACCAACCGGGACGACATCCCCCACACCGTGGTGTCGGCCGGCAAATTCAGGTCCAAGACCCTGGACACTGACGACAAGTTTTCGTTCACCTTCACCAATGCGGGCGACTACAAATATTTTTGTTCTCTGCACCCGCACATGACGGGGATGATCAAGGTTGAGTAACATCTCGAACCAAGGCATCAACGTCTTGCCCGGCCGGTGGTCCCACGCCGGCCGGGCTCGTGTGCCTTCGGTCACACACAGGGACGAAACGAACAGCGACGAAACGAATCAACGAGCAGAACAAGAGGCAAAGCGAGGAGCGATGCCCGCTAACGACGATTTGCAGAAGGCGCAACGCTTCCGTGAGGCGGCGCTGCCCTATCTCGACGACGTCTACACGCTCGCGCGCTATCTCTTGCGTGACCCCTCCGATGCAGAGGACGCGGTGCAGGAGTGCTATCTGCGCGCGCTGAAGCATTTCGACAGCTATCGCGGGCCGGCGATGAAGCCCTGGCTGTTCGCGATCCTGCGTAACGTCTGCAATGCAGAATATGCACGCCGCACGTACAGGCACAGCGCGATCGAGGATACCCCCGGCGCTGCCGAGCAGACGCCGATCTGGCAGGAGACCGAGGCAAGCCCGGAAACCGAAGTGCTGCGCAGCCGCGATGCGGGCGCGATCCGCAAGCTGATCGACGCGCTCGCCGAACCGTTCAAGGAAACATTCGTGCTGCGGGAGATCAACAACCTGTCCTATCGTGAAATCGCCGAGGCCGTCGGTGCACCCGTCGGCACCGTGATGTCCCGCCTCGCCCGCGCGCGCGCCATGCTGCGCGCGGCCTGGACGGCCGATGAGGAGCAAGCAAGATGACCTGCGACGAAGCAAGGATCCTGCTTCACGCGCTGCTCGATAACGAGCTCGATGCCGGCCATGCGCGCGAGGTCGAAGCCCATATCGCCGGCTGCCCGGCCTGCGCTGCGGAGTTTTCGGCCCAACGCGAGATGCGTCGCGTATTCGCGGACGCCGATTTGCGCTACACCGCACCGGCCAGCCTGCGTGCGCGTATCGAGGCCTCGCTGCCGCAGCGTCAACAGCCGAGCCGCCGCTCCGTGCTGCGCGGCTTTGCGATGGGCTCGGCAGTCTCCGCGCTCGCCGCATCCGGCGTTGTCGCATTGGTGCTGCGCCAGGACGACCAGCAGCGCATCCTGTCGGAGGTCGTCTCCGCGCATCTGCGCTCGCTCCAGGCCGGCCACCTCATCGACGTGGTCTCGACCGACCAGCACACGGTGAAGCCCTGGTTCAACGGCAAGCTCGACGTCGCCCCGCCCGTGATCGACCTCACCGCACAAGGTTTTACGCTGGTCGGCGGCAGGCTCGATTATATCGACGCACGCGCCATCGGCGCGGTCGTCTACAAGCGCCGGCAGCACGTGGTCAATCTGTTCGTGTCGCAGACATCGAACGCGGAATACCGCGCGCCCAAGACCGAGACCATGCAGGGCTTCAACTGCCGGCGCTGGGGCAATCGCGGCCTGAACTTCTGGGCCGTCAGCGATCTCGGCGCCGACGAGCTCGCCGAATTCGTCGACAAGTTCGAGGCAGCGATGAAGGCGAATGTGGAAGGGTAACCCCTAGAGTCGTATCAGAAATTGATACAAATCCCTTGCGCATGTATCAACCAATGATACATTGACTGAGTGATCAGGACGTTTCGAGATAAAACGACTGAAGCGGTCTTTAACGGCGAAAGCCCCAAACGCTTTCCGGCGGACCTGGTGAAGGTTGCTCGCCGGAAATTGCGCTATCTTCACGCTGCGGGCGAACTCAGCGATTTGAGGGCACCACCCGGAAATCGCCTTGAAGCCCTCACGGGCGATCGCAAGGGACAGCACTCGATCAGGATCAACGACCAGTTCCGAGTGTGCTTCGTGTGGACATCACAAGGTCCCGTTCAGGTCGAGATCGTGGATTATCACTAGGAGAATGCGACGATGGCCAAGAAACTCAAGCCCATGCATCCTGGTGAGGTTCTGCGGGAAGAATTCCTGAGCCCGCTGGACATGTCGGCGGGCGCGCTTGCCAAGACATGCGGCCTGCCGCGTACGCGTATTGAGCGGATTGCGAGTGAGCAGACCGGAATCACCGCCGACACAGCACTTCGACTCGCCAAGGCCCTCGGCACGACCGCCGAGCTATGGCTCAATCTCCAGAACGATTACGATATCCAGATCGCCAAACGCGATCTCGGGAAGGCTCTCGACCGCATCGAGACTGTGAACAAGCCCAAGGCGGCCTGAGCTTACGCCGACCGCCGCACCGCGTTGTCCACCAGCGTCTTGCCAAGCGACCAGATCGCGCCGGGGACCTTGTGGCTGCCGGCGATGACGTCGTCGAAGGCGCGCTCGATCCAGCCGCAGTCCTCCTCGGTGATGGTGAGCGGCGGCAACAGCTTGATGGTGTGGCTGCCATGGCCGGCGACTTGCGTGAGGATCTTGTGGTCCTTGAACAGCGGCACGGTGATGAGCTGACAGAACAGGCCCTTGTTGGCCGCCTCCAGCACGTTCCAGGACGCCCGCAGTCGCAGCGATTTCGGCGGGCCGAACTCGACGCCGATCATCAGGCCCTTGCCGCGAACTTCCTTCAACAGCTCGTAGCCGGGCACCATGCGCGTGAGCGCGAGGCGCAGTTCGGCACCGCGCTTGGCGGCGGACTCGATCAGCTTCTCGGACTCCATGACATCGAGCGTGGCGATGCCCGCGGCCATCGCCAGGTCGTTCTTGGAGAAGGTCGAACCGTGCACCACTGCACGATCCATCTGGTTGAATATCTTTTCGAAGATGCTCTTGCGCGTCAGCACCGCGCCGACCGGCACATGGCCGCCGGACAGCGACTTCGACAGCAGCACCATGTCGGGCTCGACGTTCCAGTGCTCGACCGCGAGGAAGCGGCCGGTGCGGCCCATGCCGGTCTGGATCTCGTCGGCGACGAACAGCGTGCCGTATTTCTTGCAGAGCGCAGCCGCACCCGGCAGGAACTCGTCGGTGGGCATGTTGACGCCCTTGCCCTGGATCGGCTCGACCACGAAGGCCGCCACCTCGCGCGAGGTCAGCGCCTTTTCGAGCGCGGCGAGATCGTTGAACGGGATCGAGGTGCAGCCCGGCAGCAGCGGCTCGAAGCCGGTGCGGAAGTTCGAATCGCCCGTCAGCGACAGCGCGCCATAGGTCAGGCCGTGATAGCCGTGGGCACAATAGACGATGCCCGGACGGCCGGTGGCGCCGCGGGCGAACTTGATCGCCGCTTCGACGCATTCGGCACCGGAATTGGCGAAGAACGCCTTGTCGAGATAGGGGACGTACTTCAAAAGCCGCTCGGCGAGCACGCCAGCGAGCACCGAGACGTCGAACTGGACGAGGTTGGGCAGGTCGGCATCGAGAACGCTCTTGAGCGCCTCGCGCATGACAGGATGATTGCGCCCGATCGCAAACACGCCAAAACCGGACAAGAGGTCGAGATAGCGCGCCCCGTCCCGGTCGTAGAGGTACTGTCCCTGCCCCTTCTGGAAGCCGACATCGTAGCCGATGGTCTTCAGAACCCGAACGAACTGCTCGTTCAGATGCCGATTATGCAGGGCGCTGCGCTGGGCCTGGCGGTCCGCAAACAGCTGAGACATGTCTGGATTTGGGCTGTGCATCCGCTACATACTTCGGTTGAGGGCCGTCTCGTCAACTGAAAACGGACCGTTGCCAAAAACGGTCTGTGCGGCCTTTTGCCCTTTTTCGGACCATCTTCGCAAGCAGAGCTTTAGACCATGTTGCACTGCCAAGGAACTATCATGCGTTTAGCCCTTTACACCGGACTAATACTGGCTGGCGGTTACGCCTGCCTGACCCCGGCGCTCGCCGCCGATCCGACCGGCGACTGGCGGGTTGCCGATGGCGTCGCCAACATTCGTGTCGCCCAATGCAATGGCAGCATGTGGGGCGCGGTTTCTTGGGAAAAACAGCCCGGCGGCCGCGACGAGAACAATCCGGACGCCTCGAAAAAGACCCGGCCCACGCTAGGCATGGCGACCCTGATCGACATGAAGAAGAAGCCCGGCGCCGATCAGTGGGAAGGTCAGGTCTACAACGCCAAGGACGGCCAGCTCTACAGCGCGACCATCACGCCGGTCGGCACCGACCAGCTCGAGATCAAGGGCTGCGTGATGGGCTTCCTGTGCGGTGGCGAGACCTGGACCCGGGTCAGCCCCCCGATTCCCCTGAGCCCCGCCAACGCCATGGCCAAGGGCGCGCCGAAGCCCACCGGCGCCGCGCCGAAAGCCCCGGCAACGACGGGCGCTACGGCGGCGCAGCCTGCGCCCGCACTTCCCAAGCCCGGCGGCACTGCCAAACCCGGTCAGAAGGGCGCCGCCGACCAGGTCGGCGACATCTGCCTACTCCCTGAGATTGCGGGGTTTGCCCATTAGGGCGGGCTGAAACAGCAGCACGGCGGCGAGCGTCGTTACCAGCGACAGCGCGAGCAGCTTGCCCATGCTGGACGTGCCGGGATGGCTCGACAGCCAGAGGCTGCCGAACGCGGTCGCCGTTGTCAGCGCGCTGAAAAAGATCGCGCGCGTCAGGCTGGTCTGGAGCAGGTTTGTCCTGCCTGAGCGCCAGGCCACGACATAGTAGATCTTGAAGGCCACGCCGACGCCGAGCAGCAGCGGAAACGCGACGATATTGGCGAAGTTGAGCGGCAAGCCGATCAACACGCAGATCTCGAGCGTCACCGCACCGGCCACCAGCAGTGGCACCAGCGTCATCAGCACGTCGACGAACCGGCGCAGCGTGATCCACAGCAACAGACCGATCACCAGCAGCGCATAGATTCCGGCATGGATGAACGCCTTCACCACGGTGTCGCCGGATTTCAGGATCGAGACCGGACCGCCGATCGCGGTCGGCTCGGCAACGAGCACAGCCGCCGCAAATTTGCGCAGCGTGTCGTTGTCGTTGGGATCGCCCTTCGGCAGCGCCTCGACGCGGATGATGCCATCCTTGCTCTTCCAGGCGCTAACGAGATCTGCCGGCAATGATTTCAGGGTGACCGGCTCGGCCTGCATCGCGTTCCGGAGCTGGTCGAACACGATCTTCATCGGCGCGACGAACACGTCCTGCGCCTTGTTCCGCGTGGCTTCATCGCCATTGGCGAGCTTGTCCAGCGCGTCCGCGAGCCGACGCGAAGCGACCGCACCCGGGCCCTTCGCATCGCCTGCGGTCCGGCGCAGATTGTCGACCGAGGATTTCAGCGCATCGACGTTTTCCTTGTCCGTCGGCGCGGCGTCGATCTGGTCGGGATTGAGCGCGGGGTTCAGCACCTTGGCGCCCTGCGCGATCAGCTTCAGCTTCGGCGCCTGGTCTTCAGGAACGAAGCTGTTGAGCGACATCACGCGCAACACCTCCGGCACCTTCTCCAGCCTCGCCTCCACCTGCCTTGCCTGCTCTTCCGACGTGGTCATCACGTTGATGGCATTGGCGCCGGTGTTGGGATCCTTGCGCAAATCGAGGAAGGTCGCGATCGACTCTGCCTTCGGGTTGCGCAGGTTCATCGGGTTGAAGTCGAACTTCATGAAATAGAGCAGCGGCAGGCCGGCGACCGCGAGAAACATCGTACCACCGACGACCAGCACGCGGTGCTTCTCCAGGAAGTGATCGAGCGGTGCCAGGAAGGCGTAGCCGACCGGCTCTTTCTCGCCGGGCGGGTTCAACAGCTTCAGCATCGCCGGGAGCACGGTGATGCTGGTAACAAACGCCACCAGCATGCCGACGCCGGCGATCTGACCGAGTTCGGCGATGCCCTTGTAGTCGGTGGGGATGAAGCAGAGGAAGCCGGCCGCGGTCGCCATTGCCGCCAGCGACAACGGAATTGCCGAGCGCTTGGCGGCCAGCACCAGCGCGCCCGAAAGGTCGTTGTGCTTGTAGCGTTCGGAGCGATAGCGGACGCTGTACTGAATGCCGAAATCGACGCCGAGGCCGACGAAAAGCACGGCGAACGCGATCGACAGCAAATTGAGCGAGCCCACCATCATCAGGCCCGCGGCGGTCGTCAGCGCAAGACCGACGAAGAGATTGACGAACACCGCGAAGATGATCTTCGCCGAATGCAGCGCCAGCCACAGGATGAGCAGCACGACCAGGACCGTGCCGATGCCGTTGACGACGGCACCTTCCTGGACGGTTGCATATTCCTCGTTGGCGATCGGGACCGGACCGGTCAGTCGCACGCGCGCCTGATATTTGGTGGCAAAATCCAGATCGGCTGCGGCCTTGCGGATCGCATCGGTTGCGCCTTTGCCGGGCTCGAGCGCGTTGTAGTCGAGGACGGGCTTGAACTCGATGAAGGCGCGCTTGTCCGAATCCGTCAGCGGGTCGTCACTGACGAGTTCGCGCCAGGAGAAGGTCGCGTTCCCCTTGTTGAGCACGGTCTCGACCGTTTGCGCGATCTGGTTGAAGGGCCGTTCGGTGTTGTCGAGCTTGACCTGGCCGCGCTTGACGCCGGCAAGTCCCGTTTCCAGCGCGCCGGTCAGGCCGCGGATCGAGGGATCGCCCGCCATGATCTCGATCAGGGGCGCGGCGGATTCGAACTGACTGGTGACCTTGCCGACTTCTTCGGTCGGCAGGAACAACAGACCATTCTTCTCGAAGAACTCGCCGGTGCCGAGCTGCTGCATCGACTGGAAGTCGGTCTTGTTGTCCTTCAGCTTGGCATAGAGCGCGTCCGACGCCGCGGTCGCCATCTCCGGCGTCTTGGCTTCGACCACCGCCGTGATCGTCGCATCGCGGTCGAAGGCGCGATCGAACTGCTGGTCGCGTTGGCGCCAGTCCAGATTTTGGGCAATCAGCGAGTTGATGTCGGTGTTGATGGCAAAGTGCCGGGACGTGTAATAGCCCGCCCCCACCGCCAGCAGGAGCCCGAGAACGACGACGAGGGAGGCAAACCGGGTGCAGGCCCTGACGGTGGCAACGACTACGCTTTGCAGCACTACTTTTCTTTCTGCGGTTAACAGCTTGCCGGAAACGCCCGCTGTTTAACGGAGTTCCCGGCCGAAACCTATTGCTGTTTTGAGTGGTTATCGCCGTCAGAAGGTTCGAGGTAAACGGCGGAAGACCATGGCAAAATCATGCGGGGCAGTCGGTATAGCCGGGGAGTTGAGGCGGGAAAGTGACGAAGCGCGCGCACAAATGTCTCCACTTTTGCGGCAATGGGCGCCCTCTACTATAGTACCGCAAAAGTGATCCAGTAGGGAACCAAAGTTCGTTCCACCTTTCCTTACTGCCGATTTTTTGACACAAAGTGCTGCGCCTCCATGCACCGGGGCGGCGACAGGGGTGGGCAGCTACCGCCTGCGCGAAACCGTGGTGCGGATATTGCAACTCATTGGTTCGTATCGCGGTGACCCCTGAACTTGAGAGCGGATTTGTGCAACTTGCGTGATGGGCGTCCAATGGAAGTTTATCTGGCGCAACCGCGTGGCTTTTGCGCGGGAGTGGTGCGTGCAATCGAGATCGTGGAACGGGCGCTGGAGAAGTACGGCCCGCCCGTCTACGTGCGCCATGAGATCGTGCACAACAAGTACGTCGTCGAGAGCCTGAAAAACAAAGGCGCGATCTTCGTCGAGGAACTGTCAGAGGTGCCGCCGAAGGCCGTGACGGTCTTCAGCGCTCATGGCGTCGCCCGCAGCGTCGAGGAAGAAGCGGCCGCGCGCGACCTTCCAGTGCTCAATGCCACCTGCCCTCTGGTCACGAAAGTTCACAATCAGGGGAAGCGCTACATCGCCAGGGGCCGCACCCTGATCCTGATCGGCCATGCTGGCCACCCCGAGGTCGAGGGTACGATGGGCCAGGTTCCCGCCCCCGTCCTGCTGGTCCAAAGCGTTGAAGAGGTTAAGGCCCTTGAGCTGCCGGCGGATACGCCAGTGGCCTATATCACCCAGACCACCCTGTCTGTGGATGACACCAAGGACATCATTTCGGCCCTGCAGGCCCGCTTTACAGATATTCAAGGTCCGGATATCCGGGATATCTGCTATGCGACACAGAACCGCCAATCTGCGGTAAGGGATTTGAGCAAGCTGGTCGACGTGATCTTGGTGGTGGGCGCTGCCAATAGCTCGAACTCGAACCGGCTCCGCGAAATCGGCACTGAGGCCGGTGTCGCGAGTTATCTGATTGCCGACGGCAGCGCGCTCAATCCCGAGTGGTTGAAAGATGCCAGAACCGTCGGTGTCACGGCTGGCGCTTCGGCGCCCGAGGTACTCGTGGATGACGTGATCGAAGCAATGCGGCGGATCGGACCGGTCAAGGTCTCGGTGCTCCCCGGCCGCGAGGAAAACATCGAATTCCGGCTTCCGGCCCAACTGGCTGCGAGCTGACCCACCCGAATTTCAAGCCCAGAAAGAAACTTGTAATGGCTATCCCCTTCTTCAAGGAAATGCGTATCGGCGGCTATTTGATCAAGCAGAAGCTGCTTGGCCGCAAGCGCTATCCGCTCGTGCTGATGCTGGAGCCGCTGTTCCGCTGCAACCTCGCCTGCGTCGGCTGCGGCAAGATCGATTATCCGGATGCAATCCTCAACCGCCGCATGACCGCGCAGGAGTGCTGGGACGCGGCCGACGAGTGCGGCGCGCCGATGGTCGCCATTCCCGGCGGCGAGCCGCTGATCCACAAGGAGATCGGCGAGATCGTGCGCGGCCTCGTCGCGCGCAAGAAGTTCGTCTCGCTCTGCACCAACGCGTTGTTGCTCGAGAAGAAGCTCGATCTGTTCGAGCCCTCGCCCTATCTGTTCTTCTCGGTGCATCTCGATGGCCTGAAGGAGCACCACGACAAGGCCGTGTCGCAGAAGGGCGTGTTCGACCGCGCCGTCTCCGCGATCAAGGCGGCCAAGGCCCGCGGCTTCACCGTCAACGTCAACGCCACCATCTTCGACGGCCACCCGGCCGAGGAGATCGCCAAGTTCCTCGACCTCACGGTCGAGCTCGGTGTCGGCGTCTCGATGTCGCCCGGCTACGCCTATGAGCGCGCGCCCGACCAGGAGCACTTCCTCAACCGCACCAAGACCAAGAAGCTGTTCCGCGACGTCTTTGCGATGGGCAAAGGCAAGAAGTGGAATTTCATGCATTCCGGCCTGTTCCTCGACTTCCTCGCCGGCAACCAGGAATATGAGTGCACGCCCTGGGGCATGCCCGCGCGCAACATCTTCGGTTGGCAGAAGCCCTGCTACCTGCTCGGCGAAGGCTATGCGAAGACCTTCAAGGAGCTGATGGACACGACCGACTGGGAGACCTACGGCACCGGCAAGTACGAGAAGTGCGCCGACTGTATGGCCCATTGCGGCTACGAGCCGACGGCGGCGACCGCTGCCATCAACAACCCGCTGAAGGCGATGTGGGTGTCGCTGCGCGGCATCAGGACCACGGGTCCAATGGCGCCGGAGATCGACATGAGCAAGCAGCGTCCGGCCCAGTATATCTTCTCGGCGGAAGTGCAGAAGCGCCTGTCGGAGATCCGCAAGGACGAGGCCGCCGCTGCCCAGGAGAAGGCCGCACGGAAGGCTTCGACCGCCGCGTAAGCGCGGTGACCTGTAGCCCGATGGAGCGCAAGCGAAATCCGGGAGGGTGCCTCCGCGTTGAAGGCCCCGGATTGCGCTCTGCTCCATCCGAGCTACGCAGATCAAAACAAAAGGCCCGGTCGCCATCGCGACCGGGCCTTTTGTTTTGTCAGATCGCAGAACCCGCTCAGGCCGCCTCGGAGACCAGCGCCTCGCCCTCGACCAGCTCGGTGCCGATCAGGAAGTCACGGCAGCCGCGCAGGCTGCGCAGCGCGCGGTTGAAGTCGAGGCCGGTCGAGACCAGTCCATGCAGCGCGGTCGGATTGCGCGCGATGCCGCGCAGCACGGCCAGCACGTCGATCTGGCCGTTCGGCTTGATGGCGGCGCGGGCGAGCGCCGGCAGCGCGCGATGGGCGGGATCGCTGATGACGCGGACCGCGGCGAACGGCAAGCCGGCCTCGGCGGCGTAGGCGGCCGCGATGTGGCTTTCCATATCGACGGCGGCCGCTCCGGTCTCGGAATGCAGCGCCGCCTTGCAGGAGCGCCCCGTAACCACTTCCTCGGCACCGGCGAGGCTGCCGCGCACCACGCGGCGGCGCCCCGACGTCAGGCGGTCAATCAGGTCGTCGCCGAGCGAGAGGCCGGCGGCCCAGCGGGTGTCGCCCGCGAGCACCTCGGTCGCCAGCACGACGTCGCCGGAGCGCAGCGTCGGGTCGAGCCCGCCGGCAACGCCAAAGGAGATCACACCGCGAATCGTCTCGGGATCCAGCACGGTCAACAGCGCCCGCAACTGGGTCGGGCTGCTCGACGAACAAATGACCGCCATTCCGGGCCCGGCCGCGATGCGGGCCTCCTGAACCAGTCCAGTCACGATCAATATCGGCCTCGGATCAACGGTTTGACCCGCGGTAAGATAGTCCCCCGTCCCCAAAGTCACATTCCGACCCCTACCACCCTGCTGTTGGTGTTCCGCAAGTTCCGATACCGCGCCAATGCCCACAGCGGGAAGAACTTCGGGTAACCATGGTACCGTAGATAGAATACACGGGGAAAGCCTGTGGCGGTGTACCGCTGTTCGTCCCACAGTCCTTTTTCGTTCTGTGTTGCAATCAGGTACTCCACCCCGCGGGCGACGGCCGGGTGATCAACCTCGCCTGCCGCCATCAGGGCAAGCAAGGCCCATGCCGTTTGCGAGGCGGTCGAGGGGGCCGCTTCCCAGCCCCGGTAATCCAGCCGGTAGCTGACGGCATCCTCGCCCCAGCCGCCGTCCTTGTTCTGGATCGAGGCCAGCCAGCCGGCGGCTTTCCGGATCATGGGGTCGTCATGGCGGACGCCGGCCATGTTGAGGGCGCACAGCACCGACCAGGTTCCATAGATGAAGTTCATCCCCCAGCGGCCATACCAGGACCCTTCCGGGTGCTGGGTCTTTCGGAGGTAGTCGATCCCGTCCGCGACATGCTTGCTGGTCTTCGCGGTCTCGCCGAGCTGGGCCAGCATCGAGACGCAGCGCGCGGTGACGTCCTCGGTTGGTGGATCGAGCAGCGCGCCATGGTCCGAGAACGGGATGTTGTTCAGATAATATTCGAGATTGTTGACGTCGAAGGCAGCCCAGCCGCCGTCGTCGCTCTGCATGCCCTCGATCCACTCCCGCGCACGGTCGATCGCGGCGTCATAGCCGGTCGCGCCGTGCTCCCGGCGCATCCGGTCCATCGACATCACGACCACCGCGGTATCGTCGAGATCGGGATAATGGGCATTGTTGTACTGGAAGGCCCAGCCGCCCGGGCGCACGTCGGGCCGCTTCACCGCCCAGTCGCCCTTCACCTCGAGCTCCTGCTTCGGGATCAGCCAGTCGAGACCCTGCTTCGCCGCCGGCACCGCCCTGTTACCGCCGGCTTCGAGCAGCGCGTGAGCGGTCAGCGTCGTGTCCCACACCGGCGAGACGCAAGGCTGGCAATAGGCTTCGTCGTCCTTGATCACGAGCAGCTTGTCGATACCCCGGCGCGTGATTGCGCGCGGCGGGAAGTTCTCGTCCTTGCCGAGTGCGTCGTACATCATGACGATGTTGGCCATCGGCGGATAGATCGCGCCCATGCCGTCCTCGCCATTGAGCCGCTCCTCGGTGAAGGCGAGCGCTGCATCGATCGCGCGCTTGCGCAGGCTCTTGGGAAACATCGGCTCGACCACGCGCAAAATGCCGTCGAGCGCGCGGAACAGCACGAACCAGGCTATGCTCTGGTGCGGCGCCTTGGCAGTCATGCCGATCGAGCGCGGATCCTGCAGGAACAGCTCGTCGATACCGATGCCCTTGGGATTCCTCGCCCGCGGCTTCAGCGCGGCGATGACCATCAGCGGCACCATGGTGGTGCGCGCCCAGTAGGAGATCTTGTTGATGTGGAAAGGCGACCAGAACGGCAGCAGCACGATCTCGATCGGCAGCACCGGTACCGCGCGCCAGGTCACGACGCCAAACATCGCAAGCATGAAGCGCGTGAAGACGTTGCTGTGAATGGCGCCGCCGCGGGAATGGATCGCCTCGCGCGCACGCACCATGTGCGGCGCGTCGATGGAATCCCCGATCATCTTCAGCGCGAAATACGCCTTCACGCTGGCGCTCATGTCGAACTCGCCGTCATGCACCAGCGGCCAACCGCCATGGGCGCCCTGAACGCGGCGAAGATAATTGGCGATCTTGGCTTCGAGCACGGCATCGACCGGCTCGGCCAGATAATGGCGCAGCAGCACGTATTCGGCGGGAATGGTGCAATCTGCCTCGAGCTCGAACACCCAATGGCCGTCGGGTTGCTGGAAGCCGAGGACGCCTTCGGTGGCCGACACAATGCTCGATTCCAAGTTTCTCAATTCTTGGGCTTCGCGGCTGGTCGCGTTCACGGAATCCATCTCGCTCGATTGCTCCGATAGTCGATTGAATTGGTCGAAATTGACCGGGACAAATGCCCGTCAGGGCCGCCTGTCAGTATCCCTTGGCGGCCAGAACCAGATCGGCGGCGCGATCACCGGATCGGACCGATCCCTCGATGGTTGCAGGCAATCCCGTAGCAGTCCAATCGCCTGCAAGAAACAGGTTTTTCAGCGCAGTGACCGGCCCTGGACGCAGGGCATTCTGCGCCGGAGTCGCCGCAAATGTGGCGCGGCGCTCGCGCACGATCTGCCAAGGGGGCAGCTCGCCGGAAACACCGCCCGCCTTGCAGACGTCGTTCCAGATCGCCTGCGCGAGTTCCTCGCGCGGCATCTCGACCAGACGGTCGCCGTTGCTGATGGTGACGGAAAGCCGGTTCGGGAACGCAAACAGCCATTCCACGACGCCACCGATTACGCCGAGGATCGGAGCCGATCCCGCTGGCGGCTCAACGCGGAAATGCGCATTCACGATGGCGCGGAATTCGGTCGGCGTCTTCAGGCCCGGCAGCAAGTTGGAGGCAGCGCGCGGCGGCACCGCCATCACGACGACGTCGCCCGCGCCGATCTGGACCACATCTTCGCCGCCGAAATTCAGCGCACCGACCTTGCCGTCATGGGTCGCAAACGAGCGCAGCTCATGGCCGAGCTGAACGGTGTGGCCGCGCTCCTGCAGGAACGTCACGGCAGGCTCGATCAGCACCGCACTTAGTCCGTCCCGCGCGATCAGGGGACGGCAGGCCTGCCCGCCGGCAAGCAGCGTCTCGCGGACGATCGCGCCGGCAAGCCCAGCCGAGCCTTCGGGTGGATCGACGTTGAGCGCCGCCAGCAGTAGCGGCTGCACCAGGCGCTGATAGAGGATGCCCTCGCAGGGAATGGACTTGCCGACCAGCGTCTCTTCCGAGGCCCAGATCAGCGGCGCCAGCTTCAGATAATCGGTCAACCCGGTGTCGGGGACGCGGCGGCTCTCGTCGAGCACCCACGTCGGCAGCCGGCCGTCGCCGAGATCGATCTGCCAGCGCTGCCCGGTCGTGATGTCGACGAAGGGAAACTGCGCGCGCTCCGGACCGACGAGGCCCGCCTCGGTGCCGATCGAGCGCGCATAGGCGCGCGCGTGGCTATTGCCGGACAGCAGCAAATGGTTGCCGTTGTCGATGGTGAGATTGGTGGCACCGTCGAAATAGGAACGGCAGCGGCCGCCGGCCTGCTGCGTCGCCTCGTGCACGGCGATCTTGAAGCCGGCATTGGCAAGCCGCACGGCGGCGGAGAGGCCGGAGATTCCAGCACCGATGATGTGAGCTGTTTTTTGCATCAGATGAGAGCGTAACGGAGCAGGATGGCGATGCGTGTGATCTTCGACACACGCACCGGCTCACGCGGCGCGTTGAACCCGCGCGCGATCAGGAGATCCAGAATGGCATGATAGTATTTCGACATCATCCGCGGCGCGCGCACCGCGCGGCGCCGGTTGCGATTCATGATCTCGTCCGATTTCTCGAAATACACCTTTGCGCGTTGCGCCAGCGGCAGGCAGACCTTCGGCAGCGCGCGCTCGACGATCACGCGGTCCGGATCGTTGGAGGTGATGCCGGCATGCAGCAGCGCTTCGCGCGGCAGATAGAGCCGCCCGAGGCCCGCATCCTCGTCGATGTCGCGCAGGATGTTGGTGAGCTGGAGCGCGCGGCCGAGATGATGCGCGAGCTCGATGCCATCTTCTTCCGGCAGGCCGAAGACCCGGACCGACAGCCGCCCCACGGCACTCGCAACGCGATCGCAGTAGAGATCCAGCGTCGCCATGTCGGGCGCGCGGATGTCCTGCGGCACGTCCATCTCCATGCCGTCGACGATCGCAAGGAAATCCTCGCGCTTGAGGCCGAAGCTTTTCACCGACGCGACGTAGTCCTTCAGCCGCGGCGGCGGATTGCCCTGGTAGAGCGCATCGATGTCGTTGCGCCACGCCTGAAGGGCGGCGAGCCGCTCGTCGCGCGGGCCATCGGAATCGGCGATGTCGTCGACCTGGCGGCAGAAGCTGTAGATCTGGAACATCGCTTCGCGCTGGTCGTGCGGCAGGATGCGCATCGCGGCGTAGAACGAACTGCCGGATGCGGTCGAGCCATAATTGGCGCCGGGCGAGGTCGCCTCAAGCGTCATGTGCAGTCCCCGGTCTGGAAATGGCTTTGCGTCCGACCGCGCGGCGGCCGACTTCGCCGATCATGCCGGCGAGGCTGAAGGTGAGGAGCTCGAGCTTGTTCAGGTGCACGCGCTCGCGCAAGGGATCGCGCACCTTCAACAGGCGCACGATGCGGTCGGCATAGGCCTGGATCACGGAGACCTCGACGCCGAGGCGGAAATCCCGGATCTCCGCAGCTAACGACCTGCCCTCCTCGAGCAGCGCTTCGTTGCGCACGGCGAGAGCCTGAAGGCAGGCCAGCATCGCCGGCGGCGACTGCGCCAGTCCGAGCTGCTCGACCGAGGCGCCACTCGCGGCCAGCGCATCGCGCGGCAGGTAGACGCGGTTGAGCTCGCGGAAATCCTTGCCGCAATCCTGAAGGTGGTTGTTGATCTGCAGCGCTGCGCAGAGCGCATCCGACGCGGCCCAGGTCGAGGTGCTCTCACCATGGACGTCGAGCATGAAGCGGCCGACCGGCATCGCCGAGTAGCGGCAATAATGGATGACCTCGTCCCAATTCTCGTAGCGCAACTTGGTCACGTCCATGCGGAACGCGATGAGCACGTCGAGCGCGTGGCGCGGCGCCATGCCGCGTTCGGCCAGTGCGTGCCGCAGGCTGACGGCCTCGGCCTGGGTGTCGCCCTTGCCGAGCAATTCCGCCTCGAGCAGGTCGAGATAAGCGAGCTTCTCGTCCGGCGGCAGCGTGGCGTGGTCGGCGATGTCGTCGGCGGTGCGGACGAAATTGTAATACGCCAGGATCAGCGCGCGATGACGCGGATGAATGATCCAGGACGCGACGGGAAAATTCTCGTCGCGCTCACCCTTGCCGGATCGCAATTCGCTCGCAGAGGTCATCGAGGGCTGGTCTACAATCGTTTGGACAGGAAGGGCTTTTTCGCTCGCGCTAGCCCGTGCCGGCGATGCCGCCGCGGCCCCCATATAGGGGAATACGGCCGCAAAACCAATCCTGTCTCTCGATGGCTGCCCTTTGCAGATCAGGTCCGAAAAGGCGGGCCCGGAGGCCGCCTTTTGTGGGCCAGTGGCCGAGCTTACTGGTTGTGGTTCTTCAGGACCTGGTCGCAGGCCTGCGAGATCTTGGCCCGGTTCTCCTTGAGGCAGGCCAGGATGGTGAAATCGCCCTGGTCGATGACCGGACGGCAGAGCTTCTGCACATCGCGCGAGCAGGCCTTCTGCTCGGCGTCCGTGCCGCGCCCTTGCTGGGCGAACGCTGCGGTCGAGAGGGAGGCCGACAGCAAGGTGAGAGCGACGAGAAGCTTACGCATTGTATTCCTTCATTCTGACGGCAGAATCGCACCAATCCCGGGCAGCACAGGGCGACGACCGGATCGGATTGTTCTGATGGCAAGTCGCCGCGGGAGTAGCGGCCTCAGAGAAGGCACAAGCACTGGCAAATGCGGCCAAATTGGCGCCACGTCCACCAAATCAGGTCTTCCCTGCGCCTTCTCTGGCAAATGTAAGAGATTGATACTACGCCATAATTCAGGCACGCCGCGTTTTGCTGCGCACCTGTTGCAGAGCTGCATCTCTCCATCCCGCCTTGGGCGCCAGAAACATGCCGAAACGCAGAGAATCCGGAGGTCAACCATGGCAAGCGCGCTTCGCGATGCCGACATGTGGGCGGCCGGCCATTGAACCTGACACAGGCTCGGAACACTAAACCTTCGATGTGGCGAGACGTCCTTGGTGACAAGCGGACGTCGTTCCAAAACGGGATATTTTGAGATGAAATTCTTTGGGCGATCTGAACTGGCAATCAAGGCGGCCGGCATCGGCGCTGTGCTGCTGTTCTCAGTTTCGGCAAGTCAGGCTCAGTCGTCCGGACCGTTTGCAGGTTTCGAGGGCGCGTGGACCGGGACGGGTACGGTGTCGCTGTCCGACGGCTCCACCGAGCGCATCCGCTGCAAGGCGGACTACAAGGTTGCCGGCACCGGTCTCAGCCTCAAGCAGGCGCTGCACTGCGCGTCCGACAGCTACAAGTTCGACCTCACCAGCGACGTGACCAGCCAGGGTGAGCGGATCTCCGGCAATTGGAGCGAGACCAACCGCAACATCTTCGGCAATCTGCAGGGCACCGCCGGCGGCGGCCAGATCGAGGTTTTCGTCGAGGCCAACGGCTTTGCCGCCAATTTGTCGCTGCGCACCAACGGCACCAAGCAGACGGTGCAGATCTCATCCAAGGGCGAAATTCGCGGCGTCAACATCACGATGACGAAGGGCTGACAGCTCTTACCCCTTCGAAAGCAGCAAGCCCCGGTTCTCGCGAACCGGGGCTTGTTGTTTTCCGGAGACGCGGCGCAGTCGCCCGGACCCCGCCGATTCCAGGTCGGATGAATGAAGCCGCTCAGATCGCCGGCTTGTCGGTGCCCTGAAGCTTGCCGTGCAGATTGATCAGCCACATCGCCGTCGGCCGCAGGATGAAGAGGTCGGCGACGAGCGCCATGACCATCGAGAAGGCGCTGAGCCAGCCGAACAGCCGCAGCGACGGCAGGTCGGAGAACACCGTGACGACGAGACCGCAGGCCAGGACCAGCGTGGTCAGGATCAATGCCGGGCCGACCAGCACGGTCGCGCGCTCCACCGCGAGCGCCGAGCCGACGCCCGGCTTGCTCTCGAGCCTGAGGCGGTTGAGGAAGTGGATGGTGGCGCTTAAGCCCAGGCCAAACGAAACGGTCAGAGCCACGACACTCGCGAATTGCAGTCCCTCGCCCATTGCCCACAGCACCGTTCCCGACATCACGACGGGGAAGATGCCCGGCAGGATGCAGGCGAACATCACCACCCAGGAGCGGAAGGCCAGGCCGATGAAGATCGCGACCAGCGCGAATTCGACGGTGAGCCCGCGATTGAGCTTCTCGATCATGCCGGCCGAGTTGCGCGCGGCAATCGCGGCAAGACCCGTGACCGCCACTTCATAGCCGGGATGCTTCTTGCGGACGGCGTCGAGCTCGGAATCGAGCTTGTCGACGATCGGCAGGAGCTGGCTGGAATCCTTGTCCGGCACGCGACCTGCGACCACGACGGCGTCCTGCTCGGCATCGATGAACCGGCGCACCAGATGCTCCGGAATGACGCTGACATATTCCTTCAGCGTCGCGACATCGGCGCTGCCGGCCTTATCCGCGAGCCAGCGGCGCAGGGTCTCGACCGACCAGACGTTGCCGACACCGGCTGCCTTCTCCACCGTCGCGTGCACGTCCGCGATGGTCTGCAGCGTCTCCGGCGAATAGAGCGATTCACCCTTGGGGAACTGGATCAGAACGTTGACCGGATTGGCGCCGGTGAGCTTGGCGTCGAGCCGGTCGCTGGCGGCGACCGCCTGGCGCTTGTCCGGCACCTGGTCGGCGAGCCGGTAGCGCGGCTCAAGATTGGCGTAGATGACGCCGAGGCCGGCGACGAACAGCACGGCGATCAGGCTGAACAGGCCGGGACGGCCCACCATGCGCACCGCGATCCAGTAGCAGAAATTACGCAGCGCCTGCACGCCGGCATCCGCGCTCTGGAACTTGGTCGCAAAGACCTTCTCGTTGCGCACCAACAGCACGCCGAACACCGGCACCAGTGACAACACCGCGACCAGCGCGATGATGGTGGCGGCGAGACCCGCCTCGCCGAACTTGCGGATCAGATCGGAGTCGGAGAACTGGAGCGCGATGAAGGAAATGCCGGCGGTGCCGTGCGTCAGCACGCAGGCCGGCCCCACCACCAGCACCGCGTTCTTGAACGCGGTGAACTTGTCCTGGCCCGCGATCAGCCGGTCGCGCGCGGCGAAAGTCAGCTGCATCGAGTCCGAGAAGCTGATCACCATGATGAGCGGCGTCATCACGTTCAGGAACATGTTGAGATTGAAATTGGCCCAGCCGAGCGCGCCGAGCGCCAGCAGGATCGCGATCATGGGCGGGAACGCCGCCGCCACCATGAACGAGATTTTTCTAAAGAAGATGATGGCGATGACACAGCCGGCGAGAATGCCGAGGATGTTGTAGGTGAGCCCGTCGCGCTCGACCGCGTTGCGGATCTCGAGCTGCATCACCGGCACGCCGGAAAGCTGCACGTTGAGGCCGGTGTCGCCGAGGTCTTCCTTCATCAGCGCGCGGATGTCGGCGACGGTCTTGGTCAGCTTGTTGGAGGCGACCACCTCCGGATCGAGCGACAGCACGATCAGCGCCAGCGTGCCGTCCTCGGACAACAGCTTGCCGCGGATGATCTCGTTGGCTTTGACGCCCTCGATGAACTTGTTATAGGCCTCGCCCTCGGGTAGCTCGGGCGGAAACAGCGCGGCGGGAAGCTTGCCCGGCGCCGGCGCCTGACGCGCGGAGAACAGCGAGACCAGTCCGCGCGTGCCCTCGACCAGTTGCATGTCGGTGACGAAGTCGCGCAGCTTCTCGAGGTTGTTCCGCGCCAGCAGGGTCTTGCCCTCGACCACGACGAGGACGTCGAATTCCTCAGCCGGGAACTTCTTGGTCACCGCTTCGTACTGGCGGAATTCCGGCGTGTTGGACCGGAACAGCTGCGACAGCGAATCGTCGATCTTGATCCGGTGGATGCCGAACACGGCGCCGACGATCAGCACGAGCAGGACGATGCACGAGACGATGGGCGCCCGGACTGCGATCAGCCCGATGCGCTCCAGCCCGAAGGCGATCGAGGACGCAGGTCCCTGCTCGACCTTGTCGACATGAACCTCACTCTCGCTGTGCTTTTCGAGCATGCCTTGTCCAGTTCCTAAATCGGCTCGGGTCTGTGAGCTTGTCGCGCCCCGCGAACGGCTTGAAAATGCCATACCAATGGGAGGCTTGCCCTTTGAAAATGCGCAGAAAATCGCCGCGAGGGGTTTAGCAGGTCAATCACCCTTCTCGCAAGCAGGCGGAGTGTGGCCGAATCGATCAAGATATGGCGATTTTGCCTTAATGCCCTTCATCCGGGCAAAGCCGTGCCAATTCGACGCGGCGCGCGGTCCGCGCTCTCGTCCTTCAGCGCCACACCGGTCAGTTCCCGCGCGAGCCCCTCGCCGACCAACCAGGCGATCTTGAAGGCGGCCTCGTCATAGCTCAACCCGGCCTTGTGGATGTTCGACACGCAATTGCGCTCGGCATCGCTGCGATCAGGCTTCGGGGCGAAAGTCAGATAGGCGCCGAGACTGTCGGGCGCCGACAGGCCCGGCCGCTCGCCGATCAGCGTCACCACCATGCGCGCGCCGAGAATGGCGCCGATCTCGTCGCCGAGCGCGACGCGCGCGCCTGAGGCGACGACGACATGGCCGATCGCGACACCATCGTCGGCTGCGAGCAACGGCAGCAGGCGCATTACGAGCGCGACCGCATGGGCGTGGACCGCCGCCGCCGACAGCCCATCGCCGATCACGACCGCGAGTTGGCACGGCTCCGAGGCGCTCCGCGTCAGGACCTCGGCTGATCCGGCATCGAGCCGTCTGCCCAGATCGGGCCGCCGCAGATAGTCCCCGCGGTCGACCGCCTGGCTGTTCGCCTCGGTGACGACGAGGCCGAGCGCGCGGAGATCCGCGACCAGCCGCGGCGCATCGAAGACGGCATGCACGGCATCGCGGGCGCGGGCATGGTCCAGCGTGAAATCGAGCAGTGCCCGTGTCGGCAGGCTGGCGCCGCTGCGCCCGAGTGCGACGCGCGCGGGCGTGAGCGACCGCAGATCGAGGGTCGGACGACGCGGGGTGGCCGGATCAGACATGTCGCATCATTCGGCGGGGACGGAGGCCTCGCGTAGCCGGATCGAATAGTTCGAGGCGTTCTGCTGGCCGGTCGAGGCCGCCCGCGCAAAGGTGATGAGATGGTGGGCGATCAGGGTGCAGCCGATCAGGCCTTCGAGATCGCCGCGCTTGATGCGGCCCAGCGCGAACTTCCAGAACACGCGCTTGTAGTCGCCGAGCACGCCGACCTTCCAGAAGATGTTTCGCAGCATGACGAGGCCGCGCCTGATGTTGGGCCAGGTCTTCATCTCGGCCGGCGTCGGCATCTTCAGGCGGTGCACGTAAACGTGGTCGCATTGATACTGGAAGCGCGCGTAGACCTTCTCGGGCTCGTAGGCGACGGCCATGGCGTGCTTCCAGGACGCGACGACGTCGTCGTAGGGCAACAGGAAGTTGACATTGGAATCGCGGCCGTCGTCCTCGACCAGGCGTCCCTCGCGCTCCAGACGGTCCCAGAGCGGCGTCTTCGGCAGCGCCTGAAGCAGGTTGATCGTGAGCAGCGGAATCCGGGAGTCCTCGACGAAGGCGAGCAGCGCCTCCGAAGTGTTCGGTTTGTCAGTGTCGAGCCCCATGATGATGCCGGACACGACCTCCATGCCGTAGGAGTTGATGGTTTGCACGCCCTCGAGGATCGGGACCATCATGTTGTGGTCCTTGTGCATCGCCTTCAGCGCATCGGGGTCGGGCGTCTCGATGCCGCAGAAGATGGTGACGAAATAGGCCTCGCGCATCTTCTCGAGGATTTCCGGTCGCTTGGCGATGTTGAGCGTCGCCTCGCAGGCGAGCCGCACCATGTAGCCGGTCCTCTTCTGCCATTCGATCAGATGCGGCAGGAGGTCCAGCGCCGCCTTGCGGTTGCCGATGAAATTGTCGTCGACGAAATAGACCGTGTCGGTCATGCCGCATTCGCGCAGGCGATCGAGCTCGGCGATGATCTGCTCCGGCGACTTGATGCGCGGATTGCGGCCGTAGAGGCCGGGGATGTCGCAGAACTCGCACTGATACGGACAGCCGCTGGAATACTGGATGCTGCCGAGAAAGTATTTCTTCACGTCGGCGAGCTCGTAGGCCGGGATCGGAAACTCCGTCATCGGCACGCGGTCCTTGGTGGTCAGCACCACCTGCGCTTCCGGACGCGAGGTATCGCGAGACAAGATTTCGAGCAGCTGATTGGTGGCGTCGCCGAGCTCGCCGACATGGAGATAGTCGAAGGAGGGATAGTAATCCGGGCAGGCGCTGACGGAGGGACCGCCGAGCGCGACGGGCAGATCGAACTCGTGGGCGCGGCGGCAGATATCGTTCATCTGCGGGCGCTGGATGTGCATGCCGCTGACGAAGACCGCCTCCGCCCATTCGAACTCTTCCCTCGTCGTACGGCGAAGGTTCTCATCGACGAATTTGACCTGCCACTCCTCGGGCAGATAGGCCGCGAGCAGCAAAAGCCCTTGCGGCGGCATGAAGGCGCGGACGCCATCGGTCAGGGGGTAGGAATGCTCGAACGTCCCGAACGACGATGTGTATCGCGGAAACACGCACAGAATCCGCCGGGACGTCCCGTTACTTTCAGCTCGCATCAAAGCTCCCCCGCCACGCTCGACTTAGCTGCGGAAATTGCCAGACAGACATAGCGTAATGCTGCCGCCGGAATTTCTCAATATTGTGGCATGAGCATAATTCCCTAGGGCACCAATGGTTTCCTCGAGTCGCCTGGTGCTTCCGCCGCGTCACGCGATCAGCCGTGAGGCAAAATCGGGCAGCAGGCCTGCATCGCCGGCAAGACGGAAATCGGGACCCGCAATACCCGACAGCGCCAGCCAGTCGTCGAATTCCGGCGCGCGGCGCAGTCCGAAGACGTCGCGGACGTAGAGCGCGTCGTGAAAAGACGTGGACTGATAATTCAGCATGACGTCATCCGCACCGGGAACGCCCATGATGAAGGTGACGCCAGCGGCCGCCAACAGCGTCAGCAGATTGTCCATGTCGTCCTGGTCCGCCTCGGCATGGTTGGTGTAGCAGATGTCGATCCCGAGCGGCAGGCCGAGCAGCTTGCCGCAAAAGTGATCCTCCAGGCCGGCCCGGATGATTTCCTTGCCGTCGTAGAGATATTCCGGGCCGATGAAGCCGACCACGCTGTTGACCAGGAGGGGCGCAAAGGCGCGGGCCACCGCATAAGCGCGGGCCTCGCAGGTCTGCTGGTCGACGCCGCGATGGGCGTTGGCCGATAGCGCCGAGCCCTGCCCGGTCTCGAAATACATCACGTTCTGGCCGACCGTACCGCGCCTCTGCGACAACCCGGCCTCTTGCGCCTCCTTCAGAAGCGCGAGGTCGATGCCAAAACTGCGGTTGGCGGCCTCAGTGCCGGCGACTGACTGGAAGACGAGGTCGACCGGTACGCCCTGCCCGATCAGCGACAGCGTCGTTGTGACATGGGTCAGCACGCAGGCCTGGGTCGGGATCTTCAGCCGCGCGATGATCTCGTCGAGCAGCCGCAGCAATTGGCCGATCACGGTCGGGTCGTCGCTCGCCGGATTGATGCCGATGCAGGCATCGCCGGCGCCGAGCAGGATGCCGTCGAGGATGGAGGCGGTGATGCCCCTGGCGTCGTCGAAGGGATGGTTGGGCTGGAGCCGGGTGCTCATCCGGCCCTTCAGGCCGATGGTGTTGCGGAAAGCGGTGGTGACCTCGCATTTCCGCGCCGCCAGGATCAGATCCTGGTTGCGCATCAGCTTCGAGACCGCGGCCGCCATCTCCGGGGTGATGCCGCCGGCCAGCTTGCGCAAGATTTCGGCCGTCGCGGCATCCGACAGCAGCCAGTCGCGAAAGGCACCGACCGTCAGCGAAGCCACCGGCGCGAAGGCCTTGGCGTCGTGGCTGTCGATCACGAGGCGCGTGACCTCGTCGGTCTCATAGGGGATGACGGCTTCCTGCAAGAACTGCCCGAGCGGGACGTCGGCCAGCGCCATCCGCGCCGCGATCATCTGTTCGGCACTGGCGGCGGCGATCCCGGCCAGCCGGTCGCCGGAGCGCGGCGGCGTCGCCTTGGCGAGCAAGTCGCGCAAATCCGGGAACGTGTAGGTCGTGGCGTCGATGGTGTGGCGGTAGACCAATCGTCTCTCCGGGGTTCGTCGGCCAGAGGCCGACTCCAGGGCCGATCCCAAGACTATACCTTCAGATCAAGACGCTGAAATATCTTACCTTTCTTTCGACCAAGGGCGAAGGGGGGCCAAACCCGCCGTTAACGCCGCGTCCATCTTCATTCTGCATAGTTTTGCATCAATTTGTACGACTGCGCTCTCCGGGCCGCTTCCGGCCATTCGGGCCTCTGAAAACCATGACAATCGACCAATCTGGGAATGCCACCGGCCTCGCCGGCCGCTTCACGCTTGCGACCAAGCTCTACGCGATCTTCGCGCTGTTCGCGCTGCTCACGGCGGCGATCGCGATGCTGTCCGACTACAACAGCCGCCGCGGCGCCGACCTGACGAACGCAATCGAGACCGCGAACGCCGCCGCGCTGAATGTCGAGCGGGTCAACTCGCTGGTCTACGCGGTCGTGATGGAATCGCGCGGCGTCTACATGTCGACTGAACCGGCCGTGGTGAAGAAATACGGCGAGGGCCTGCTCAAGTTCAACGCCCAGATCCTCGACGTCGTGAAGCGCTGGGAGACCATCGTCAAGGCTGACGATGCCGAGCAGTTCGCCACGTTCAAGAAGCGCATCGAGCAGTTCGTCGAGTTTCGCAAAGAGCTGGTGCGCCGCGGCGTCGAGATCAATGCGGCCGCGGGCCGCGAATGGGGCGACAACGACGCCAACCGCGCCGTGCGCTCGGCGCTGAACAAGGATCTCGAGGCGCTGTCCAAGGTCTATGCCGAGCGCGCGAGGCAAATAGGGCACGAGACCGAGACCAATCGCACGCTGTCCTTCGTCCTGACCTGCCTCGCCGGCGTGGCGCTCGCCCTCGTCGTGATCGGCATCGTCATCATCGCCCGGTCGATCGCACGCCCCCTCTCCGCCATCACCGCGACCATCAAGCAGGTCGCTGACGGCGCCGAGAACGTCGTGGTGCCCCATAGCCACCGCGCCGACGAGATCGGCGCACTGGCACGCGCGATCCAGATCTTCCAGGACGCGATGGGGCGTAACCGCAACCTCGCCTCGCAGGTCTCGCAGGACTCCGCCGCGCGCGAGGAGCGCGCCCGCCACATCGAGCAATCCGTCGACGCGTTTCGCGAGGCGATCGGCGCAATCATGCGCGGCCTCAGCGACAACGCATCCGTCATGCGCGAGACGGCGCAGACCATCACCCGCGTCACCGCGGACGCGAGCAGCCGCGCCGGCACGGCGGCGAACGCCACCGAGCAGGCCTCTCACAACGTCACGGCGGTTGCAGGCGCGGCCGAGGAGCTGTCTGCGTCGGTGGTGGAGATTGGCCGCCAGGTGCGGCAATCCGCCAGCGCGGTCGAGCAGACCGGCCAGCGCACCGAGAAATCGATCGCCGAGATCGAGAGCCTGGCGGCCGCCACGCAACGCATCGACGGCGTGCTCAGCCTGATCCAGGCGATCGCCGAGCAGACCAATCTGCTCGCGCTCAATGCCACCATCGAGGCGGCGCGCGCGGGCGATGCCGGCCGCGGCTTTGCCGTCGTCGCACACGAAGTCAAGGCACTCGCAGGCCAGACCGCGAAGGCGACCGCCGACATCAGCGAGAACGTCTCGATGATCCAGTCCTCCACCCGCAACGCGGTCGACGCCGTCCGCGAGATCGGCGGCGCGGTGCGCGAGATCAACGACGTCACCTCGGCGATCGCCGGCGCCATCGGCCAGCAGGACGCCGCCACGCGCGAGATCTCGTCCAACGCGCAATCGGCCGCCCAAGGCAACGAGACCCTCGTCGCCAACATCAGCTCGCTCCGCGACGCCATCGGCGAGACCGACACTGCGGCCTCCTCGGTGCTGACGGCTGCGAGCAGCGTGACCGAGACGGCGGAGACGCTATCGCGCGAGGTGGAGAAGTTCTTCCAGAACCTGCGCTCGGGCGCAGCGGACGGCCGTATCGCCAAGGCGGGATAGCAGCACGTCGATCGCCAGCAGAGCCGGCGGCGGGGTCGCTCCACCAAAAAACGCGAAAACAACCCCATGCGCAGTAGCCGGGGATGGCGATATCAATGGCTTGGCTCTAGTCCAAAGCTATTCGTATTTTACGAAATGACATTTGACTCGTCGGGCAAAACAGGGGCATGATGTCAATGCTGGAGCCTTCCGCGCTGGGCCGGCAGATCGTGAGAAGCCGAAGGCTGGCTGAGGCCGCCTCCCTGTGAACCAAAGCCGCGGAGCAGTCCGCGGCTTTTTGCTATCGCCACCACCTGGGTTTATCGGAAGCGATGCAGGAGACAATGATCCTTGGAAGCGGCCCAAATGCTCAGGCTTTTCGGCGGGAAGCAGGCCGGAAAGATCACACGCCGAATCGCTAGCGCGAGCTAAGCGGGGCGCCATACCGCGCTCTTGGAGCAGCGCGCGGAACTAAACCCGGCGTGGCTTGTTCATCCCCAACGTGGCTTGGCGCTCCCGATTCAATGCCGCCGTCAGCGCAACATCGTCCGCTCCAGATGCTCATGGCAACAATGCGTACCCGTCGGGATCGTAGCCCTAGCCGATCGGGCCTGGTCAGTTGTGGCCGGCCTCGCAAACCGGCCTGAAGCTCATGCATCGACTTCGACAGGTTGCGTCATGTCAGGACTAGACGACCTTCCCAAAGATGTGCGGTCCGAACTCACTGAACCCTCAACAACTCGCCGTCTTTCCCGGCCTAGCGAGGAGCTGTGATCAGGCAGCCATTCAAAGCACGAACACCGGAAGAGCTGATTTCCCTATTGAGCGCCGTGGCGATGGCCATTCTCGCGTCGATCATTGTCATGGTGCTGTATTATGGTCGCGAGATCATCATTCCGATAGCGCTGGCTGTCTTGCTCAGCTTCGTGCTGGCGCCCCTGGTTCGACTGGTTCAGCGTCTGCGCATTCCACGCAGTTTGGCTGTGGTGAGCGTGGTCGTAATCGCCTTCGCATTCATATTTGCGATGGGCAGTCTCCTCGCTACCCAACTCGCGCAGCTGGCCGGCGATTTGCCGCGATATCAGTCCACAATAAGCGAGAAGATCCAATCCTTCCGTGAGACCACCGCCGGTCGAGGCACGCTCGAGCGAGCTTCCAGCATGTTGAAGGACCTCAGCAAGGAGCTCGACAAGCCGAAGGAGGCCGCGAATTCGTTGGGGACCATAGCAGCTCCGAAAGCGGCCCAGCCGAAGCCCGTTCCTGTGGAAGTGCTCCAGCCCGATCCCGGCGCGCTGGAGAGCTTGCAAACGCTGATTTCACCATTGCTTCATCCGCTCGCAACGACCGGGATCATCGTCATATTCGTGATCTTCATTTTGCTTCAGCGCGAGGATCTTCGTAATCGTCTGATCAGGCTGGCCGGTTCGGATGACCTGCAGCGCACCACGGCTGCCCTTGATGACGCGGCGAGCCGCCTCAGCCGGCTTTTCCTCATCCAGCTTCTCGTGAACGGGGGCTTCGGCATCATCATCGGAATGGGTCTGTGGCTGATCGGCGTTCCAAGCGCGATCCTGTGGGGCATTCTGGCAGCAGTGCTGCGCTTCGTGCCTTACATTGGGGCGGTCATCGCCGCCGCCTTTCCTCTCGCTCTCGCGGTCGCGGTCGATCCAACCTGGACGATGCTGCTTTGGACGATCGCGCTGTTCGTGGTGGTGGAGCCCGTCGTCGGCCATGTGCTGGAGCCGATGGTCTATGGACACAGCACGGGACTGTCGCCGGTGGCCGTTGTCGCTTCTGCGACGTTCTGGACGGCGCTCTGGGGTCCGATCGGCCTCGTTCTGGCAACACCCCTTACAGTGTGTCTGGTCGTACTGGGCCGCCATGTCGAGCGCCTGGAGTTCCTGGACGTCATGTTTGGAGACCGACCAGCGCTCTCTCCGCCTGAGATATTCTATCAGCGGATGCTCGCCGGCGATCCGACAGAAGCATCGGCAAAGGCCGAGGAGTTCTTGAAGGAGCGATCTCTTGGCTCCTATTACGACGAAGTCGCCCTGCGAGGACTGCAGCTGGCTCAAGCGGATGCCGAGCGCGGCGCTCTGGCTCCCGACCGGCTGACCAAGATCAGGGATGCAGTCCAAGAATTTGCCAATAACATTTCGGAGCAGGATGAACGTCCGTCGCCGAAGGTCAACCCGACCACAGATGTCGAAGCTACATCTGCCATAGAAGGCGTGGCTGAGGACGCGCCTTATGAGAGTCTGCGGGTTCTGCGCAAGGAGGACTTGCCTTCCGAATGGCAAGGCGATCATCCCGTGCTCTGCCTGGCTGGACGAAATCCGATCGACGAAGCCGCTGCGATCATGCTGGCTCAACTGACGAATGCGCATGGCTTGTCGGCACGAGTTGAAGCAGCGGGAGCGTTATCGACGGCGAATATCTTCCGGTTGGAGACCGCCGGGGTCGCCATTGCCTGTCTTGTCTATATGGACGCAAGTAGTCCTGCCCATATGCGTTACTCGGTGCGACGGCTTCGCCGTAAATTGCCGAACGCTACAATCATTCTGGGTTGCTGGATGAAGGACATCGACCCAGCGGCGCTGGAAACTCTGCGGGAAGGTGCCAAAGCGGATTTGGCTGCTGCAACTCTGGGCGGGGCGCTTAAACTCTGCATAGAGGCGACGGGTGTGGATGGCCTTGGCACAGGAGCCGAAGGCCAGACTTCGAAGATCACGGCCGCTTAGTAGTTTAGACGCGCAGATATGGCTGCTCCGGGCGCGCAGCAAACCATGATGTCATCATGGCGATGGCGCGGCGCCCGCGACCTTCGTTCGTACTGCGCGATTCAACCAACCGGTCCGGGGGTCCAATCGCCGCCGGCAAGCGGCCGGACTTTTACGTCAGGAATGACTCCGCGCTCCAGGCTCGGATCGAAATGGCGCATGGTCCGCTCATTGAAGTCGATGATGCGGCCAGGCCTTAGCGGTCCCACATCATTTATCCTGACGATGACCTTCTTGCCGACAGCCTCGACGAGGGCGTATTTCGGCTTCGCGCCAAATTGGACCCCACCGAATTTCTTACGCAAGCTCGTCTTGATTGCAGCCGACCAGACTGAGGGATCATAGCGCTCGCCGGAGGCCGTCTTCGGGCCGCCCTCCTCTTTGCCAGGCTTGAACGGATTGTACATGGATGCCGCGCCAACGATCGCTTCCCCGGAAGCGGCATCGTCGGCAGCGCTTGAGTGAACCCCACCAGCTTCACATCGCGCAATAGGAACGGAAACGGCAAGCGCAACCACGGCGCCGCAAACTGCGGCGCTCGATCGGAACCCCATTATATCTCCTGTGATTTTCGATTGTTCGGTTCCGATGCCGCAAATCATATTGCGGGTGGAGCCAACCCCTGGCTCCGGAACCGTTGTAGGAACCGCAACAGTTCCAGCACGGTGTTTTTAGTTGTCGCCGTCTAAGACAGACATTGCGTCAACAGCATGACGACGAGAGCGACAGTGAATAGTGCGACGACATGACTCTCACGGCGGCACCAATCAGGACAACCGGTGCGCTCGTCGGCCTGACCGTGGTTTCATACTCATCGACGTTGTCGTTGCAGAAGCGATCATCGCAGCGACGCTGCGGCGGAGGCAGCCTCCTAGCGTGAGATGGCTTGCTTGCGCGATGTCGCAGAGGGAGTTTGCAATGTCCTTGCGCAGCAAGGCGCGATGCTGAACACGTTCCGGGACAACGAGCCGACGCACAGATCCGGTCAGCTTGTTCGCTCCGTCCGTGTCTAGGACATGGGACAGAAATGCTGAGCTTGTCTTCTTCACCTTGCCCGGCATCAGTCGCAACTGCTCACAGCATCTAACAAGCCTTAACGAGCTATTGACCAGCTTCCGAGCCATGTTGCAGAGCCAGACGAAGGACTGCCCTGCTCCGCAGGCTCCGATCGCCTGCAGCCAGGAGGCGGTCCCATGCCGATGCCATACAATTCCGATAACACCATCGACAGAAGCCGGCGCGCGCTTTTGAGCACCGCAGCGGTTGGAATTGCAGCGGTGATTTCCACGAGCGTGTTTCCACTGCGTAGAGCGGCGGCCGCGGGCGAAAGCACAATTCGGCCCTTCCACATTGCCGTGCCGGAGGAGGACCTTGCCGAGCTTCGCCGACGCGTGTTGGCGACGCGATGGCCCGATCGCGAGACTGTTTCCGATCAGTCCCAAGGTATCCCGCTGGCGAAGCTCCGGTCCCTCGTCGACTATTGGGGGACGGCCTATGACTGGCGACAGATCGAAGCGAGAATGAATCGGCTTCCGCAGTTCGTCACGAACATCGACGGCATCGATATCCACTTCATTCATGTCCGCTCCAAACATCGCAATGCCCTCCCTGTCGTCATAACCCATGGTTGGCCGGGATCGGTCTTCGAGCAGCTCAAGCTGATCGATCCACTCACCGATCCAACGGCCCATGCAGGCCGGCCCGAAGACGCGTTCGACGTCGTGATCCCGTCGATGCCCGGCTATGGCTTCTCTGGCAAGCCGGTCGATACCGGTTGGGGTCCTGACCGCACGGCGCGCATCTGGGCGGAACTGATGAAGCGATTGGGCTACACCCACTATGTCGCGCAGGGCGGGGACTGGGGCTCGCCGGTCTCGAGTGCGATGGCACGGCTGGCGCCGGCAGGACTGCTCGGCATCCATATCAATTTGCCGGCGATCGTCCCGCCCGATATTGCCGCGATCCTGGCGGCCGGCGGGCCCGCCCCGGCAGACCTTTCCGCCAAAGAGCGCGCAGCGTTCGATGCATTCAGTGCGGCCGGCAAGATGGGCAACCGGTCCTACGCGCTGATGATGGGAACCAGGCCGCAAACGATCGGCTACGGCTTGACGGATTCTCCCGCCGGTCTGGCTGCCTGGATGCTCGGGCACCCCGGCTTCTCGCATTGGAAATTTGACGGCACCGACTCCGAAAAATCCCGCGACGAGGTACTCGACGACATCACGCTGTACTGGCTGACGAACAGCGCCACCTCCTCGGCGCGACTTTACTGGGAATATAGCGGGCGCAGTCCCGCCCTTGCAGGTCCGGAGAAGACTGCGGAGATTTCGCTGCCGGTGGCCATCACGGTCTTCCCGGGCGAGAGCTATCAAGCCCCGGAGACGTGGGCCCGGCGGGCCTATCGCAACCTGACCTACTTCCACGAGGTCGACAAAGGCGGTCATTTTGCTGCCTGGGAGCAGCCGGCGCTTTTCTCCGCCGAGCTCCGCGCCGCATTCAGGCCGCTTCGGCCCGCACATCTGGTCCAGTGACCGTGGTCAAGGGCGTCGCCGGCAAGGTGGCGATCTAACTGCGGAGGGCGTTGCTTAGCCCATCATCCCGCCGCGCTTGATCAGCTCCTTCCCCACCGCGGCCAGATGCACCTGATCCGGTCCGTCGCCGATCCGGATGAAGCGGGCGTAGACATACGCGCGGGCCAGGAACGTGTCCTGCGAGACGCCGGCGGCGCCGTGGATCTGGATGGCGCGGTCGATAACGCGGGCGGCCATGCTGGGCACCACGATCTTGGCGGCGGCAATCAGGTCGCGCGCCATCTTGTTGCCTTCGCGGTCCATCCTGTCGGCGGCTTGCAACGTCAGCAAGCGCGCCTGCGCGATCTCGCAGAATGAGTGTGCGATGTCCTCGCGCACCGAGCCTTGCTCTGCGAGCGGCTTGCCGAATGCCGTGCGGGAGACCGCGCGCTGGCACATCAATTCCAGCGCACGCTGGGCGCAGCCGATCAGCCGCATGCAATGATGGATACGGCCGGGACCGAGCCTGCCTTGCGCGATCTCGAAGCCGCGGCCCTCGCCGAGCAGGATGTTCTCCGCGGGCACGCGAACGTTCTCGTAGACGATCTCGGGATGGCCGACCGGCGCGTCGTCGTAGCCGTAGGTCAGCATGTCGCGGACGATGCGCACGCCGGGAGTCGCTCTCGGCACCAGGATCATGGATTGCTGGCGGTGGCGATCGGGATCGTCGGGCGCGGTCTTGCCCATCACGATCAGGATCTCGCAATCCTCGTTCATCGCGCCGGAGGTGAACCATTTGCGGCCGTTGATGACGTAGTCGCCGCCGTCGCGCCTGATTTCGCACTGGATGTTGGTGGCATCGCTGGAGGCCACCTGCGGCTCCGTCATCGAGAAGCCGGAGCGGATGCGCCCCTCCAGGAGCGGCTTCAGCCAGCGCTCCTGCTGTGCCGGCGTGCCGTAATTGGCCAGCACCTCCATGTTGCCGACATCGGGCGCCGAGCAATTGAACACCTCGGGCGCCCAGAGGATGCGGCCCATGATCTCCTTCACCGGCGCATATTCGAGATTGCTGAGGCCCGGACCGTGCTCGCCGGAGAGGAACAGATTCCAAAGCCCCTGCTCGCGCGCCAGCCGTTTCAGGTCCTGAAGGATCTGCGGCGTCTTGTAGCGTGTCGCCTCCGGCTTGACCTGCTCGTAATAGAGCGCCTCGACCGGCTCGACATGCGTCCGCATGAACCGGCGGACGCGCTCCTGCAGCTCGAGCGAACGCTCGGAGTGGTGAAAGTCCATGGTGTCCTCCTTTTCCTTCTCCCCTTGCGGGAGAAGGTGGCGCGAAGCGCCGGATGACGGGTCTCTCTCCGCGAACGCAATAAACAGCTTCGCGCGCGGAGAGAGACCCCTCACCCGGCTCGCCGCTTCGCGGCGATGCACCCTCTCCCACAAGGGGAGAGGGTGCACCGTTTGTGCGGTCGCGCCCGCAGTCCCTCACGTGCCGCGCAGCAGCTCGCTCGCGACGATCCAGTCGTTGCCGTCGAACTGGAGCATATAGCCGTCCTTGATTGGGCGGAAATCCTGCGGCGTGGTGTTGAGCGTGATGCCGGGCATCAGCAGCGACAGCGGCACGTTCTTCAAATTGGCCGCCTGCGCCATGATGTTCTCGCGCGTCAGATTATCCTTGCACTGCTTCAGCAAGACCACCAGTGCCTCGGCGACGGTGTAGCCGTAGAGACCCGCGACGTTGTTGACGTCGGCATTGGGCAGGCGCTTCTTCATGAAGTCGATATAGGCCGTCATCGCCGGATCGTTCTTCGGCGCCTCGACGAACGGCTTGAGCGAGCCGAGCGAGAGCACGCCCTTGCCGGCATCGAGGCCGGCGGGGACCATCACGGTGGCCTTGTTGGCGCAGCCCGAGGCGAGGAAGCGCGTCGCCTGCCAGCCGACTTCATGCGCTTTCCGGATCGCCTGGGCGCAGGCGCGCGGCGTCACCGAATAGATCATGAATACGTCGGCCTTGGTGTTGGCGAGCGTCAGCACCTGGGAATCGACGGTGGGGTCGGCCACCTCGAAGCTCGACGCCATCGCGATCGCCTTGTCGGCGTCGGCACCAAGCGCTTCCTTGACGCCGCGCAGATATTCCTTGCCGGCGTCGTCGTTCTGATAGAGCACCGCGAAGCGCGCGTTCGGGTTCTTGGCGCGGGCATAGGCGACGTCGATGGCGGCCTCGCTGGTGTAGTTCGGTGCCCACGGCAGCGCCATCGACCACGGCATGTTGGCGGGGTCGTTCCACTTCGAGGCCGAGCTGATCAGAAACAGCTGCGGCACCTTGTTGCTGTTGAGATATTTCGCAATCGCCGAGCTCGGCGCGGTGCCCATGGTCGCGAAGATGAAGGCGACGCCGTCGCCCTCGACCAAACGCCGCGCCGCTTCCATGGTCTTCGGCGGCGAGAAGGCGTCGTCGAGCGACAGGAGATTGAGCTTGCGGCCGTTGATCCCGCCCTTCTCGTTGACCTCGTCGAAATAGGCCGAGATCACCCTGCCAGTGATGCCGAGCGGCGATGCGGGGCCGCTATAGGGCATGGTGTTGCCGATCTTGATCTCGGTGTCGCTGACACCGGGACCGTAGGATTTTTGCGCGGAGACAGGCGTGGACAGGCAGGCAGCCAGCGCTGCAGCCAGGGCCAAAGCGGCTTTCATGGTTTCTCCCCGGTGATGATCGCCGCGCGAGTCGGAAAGCGCGACGTGCTGCTTTTTGCCAGCACGTCAGATCAGCGGAGTTCCGCGAGAGGGTCTTGCGTCGAGTTGCTGATCAGTGCCGCCGCTTCAGGCTGAAGCCCAGGCTGACCCAGCCCGCGCCCGCCATGATCAGGTCGATGCCGAGAAACAGGCCGAGGATGTAGACGCTGTTCACCGGCCAACGTGCCAGGATCAACAGCCCGAGCAGCAGCGTGACGACGGCCGACAGCGCCACCCAGACCCACGGGCTTTCGCGCTTCATGCTGAAGGCGAGAAACAGCCTGACCGCGCCGGAGGCGAGCAGTGAGGCGCCAAGGAACAGGGTCAGCAGCGCCGCAGCAAACAGCGGGTTCGCGAAGGTCAGGAAGCCCGCGACGATGTAGAGCACGCCGAGCAAGGCCCAGATCACGAACTTGCCCCAGCTCTTCATCTGGAACGCACCGATGATTTCGGCCGCGCCTGCGACGATCATCATGGCGCCAACCACGATCACGCTCGCCACAGTCGCCATCACCATGCTGCCGAGCGCGACGAATCCGGCAATGAGATAGACCACGCCGAGAGCGACGATCCATCCCCATTTGCCATGCAAGGCCGCGATGCCGGAGCCCAGGCTGGAAGGATGGGAGATATCCGAGGCATTTGTCATGATGGGCCACTCCTGCGTGGGAAGCCAGCGGGCACAGGCCAGAATAGCGCGCGCCGCACCGGAGACAGCCAGCACAGCAGCCCTCGCGGGCAGCAACATTGACGCAAATCAAGATCGGATGCGGCACCTCAGCCGCGCGTCCGCTCCATCTCCAGCTCGGCCTTGAGATTGTCGAGATCGCGATAAATTGAAGCAATCGCAAGGACTCGGCCGCCCTTGCGATACTTCAGCAGGCAGTCCTTGCCGGAAATGCTGCCGTCGATCGCGATGTCGTCGAAGCTCTCGGCGTGGCCGACATAGTTGATCGGCACGTCATAGTGCTGCGACCAGAAGAATGGCACGGCCTCGAAGCGCTCGCGCTTGCCGAGCATGTTGCGCGCCGCGGTCTGGCCTTGCCGCTCCGCCACGACCCAGTGCTCGACGCGGATGGTTTGCCGCGAATGCGGATCGGGCCAGCGCGCGATGTCACCGGCCGCAAAGATACCGGCTATGCTGGTCTCCAGATATTCGCTGACGCTGACGCCCCGGTCGGCCGCAAGCCCCGCCTGCTCGGCGAGCGCAAGGCGCGGCTTGACGCCGATGCCGACCACGACCAGTTCGGCCTCGATCACGCCGCCGCTCTTCAACGTGGCGCGCGTGCCGTCCAGTTTTTCCACCGCGTCCTCGAGATGGAAGTTGACGCCATTCTCCTCATGCAGCGCGCGCACGAAGTCGCCCATCTCGGGACCGAGCACCTTCTGCATCGGCCGTTCGTCCGGCGCGACCACGTGCACCTCGATCTTGCGTGCCCGCAAGGAGGCCGCAACTTCGAGGCCGATGAAGCTGGCGCCGATCACCAGCGCACGCTTGGCGCCGCCGGCCGCCTTGATGATGGCGCGGCTGTCGGCGACGGCGCGCAGGGTGTGGACATGAGGCTGGTCGGCACCCGGAATCTGCAATCTGACCGGCTCGGCGCCGGTCGCGAGCAGCAGCCGGTCGAACGGCAGCCTGTCGCCGTTGCCCAGCGTCACGCTACGCGTCTTCGCCTCGATCGCGGCGACATTCGTGTTGAGCCTGAGATCGATGCCGGCGTCCCGATAATAGTCCTCGCCCCGCAGCGGCAGCCAATCCTCCGGCGCGTTGCCGGCGAGGTAATCCTTGGAGAGATTGGGCCGGTCCACCGGCATCGCGCTGTCATTGCTCAGCATCGTGATGGCGCCGGCAAAGCCCTCGCGACGGAGCGTCTGCGCCGCCGCGAAACCCGCCGCGCCGCCGCCGATGATGACGAATTTTTCCGGCGTTGGCGCTGTCCGGTGAGGCGCCGGAGGCTTCGGCACCTCGCGCTTGCGCTGAACCACGATCTTGTCCTGATCGCGCGAGACCTCCCACACCGCCAACGCATTCAGCGCCGGCGGACGGCTCGCCTCGCCTGACCGCAAGGAGAAGCAGGCGTGATGCCAGGGGCAGCGGATGGTGTCGCCAACCACCAGCCCTTCGGCGAGCGGACCGTGATAGTGGCTGCAGGTCGGCTCGATCGCAAAGATCTCGCCGCCGGCCTGCACCAGCAGGACGTCTTCCTCGCCGACATGGCCGAGCAATTTGCCATCCTTGAACGCGGCGAGCGTCACGCCTCGGCTCAGGTCGGGGCCGCTTGGCTTCTTGTCCTCGGTCATGGCGTTGCCTCCTTGAGCCATCGCGATCAATCGTCCGAATTGGCCAGCCCCAGCAGCTCCTGGCGGGTCAACGCATTATCGCGGAACACGCCGAGCATGCGGCTGGTGACGAGATCGGTCCCGGGCTTGTGCGCGCCGCGCGTGGTCATGCAGTGATGTGTTGCCTTGATGATGACGCCGACGCCTTCGGGCTTCAGCACATCGTTGATCGTGTTGGCGATCTGCGCCGTCATCTTCTCCTGGATCTGAAGGCGCTTGGCGTAGATGTCGACGAGACGCGCGAGCTTGGAGATGCCGACGACGCGCCCTTGCGGAATATAAGCGACCCAGGCGCGGCCGACGATCGGTGCCATGTGGTGCTCGCAATGGCTTTCGAAGCGAACGCCGCGCAGGACGATCATCTCGTCATAGCCTTCGATCTCCTCAAACGTCTTTTGCAGGATTTCGGTCGGATCCTGCGCATAGCCGGAGAAATACTCCTCGAAGGCACGCGCGACCCGGTCCGGCGTTTCGCGCAGACCGTCGCGCTCGGGATCGTCGCCGGCCCAGCGGATCATGGTCCGGATCGCCTGCTCGACCTCCGTCCTCTCAGGCCGCTCGCTCGGCGCCTGCGCGACCGCGACACGTTCCAGCCTGCGCGTTTGTGTCTTCATCGAAAACCTCCCCTGCACCGAACCGCGTACAGAAAGCGGCCCCACAGCTTGGACGGCTGCGATTGGAAAAGGTTCCCGGGACCAGGAAAAATTGGAATCCGCGAGAGCGGCAAGACTGAGGGACGAGAAACCCGGCTCTATGAGGCCGCTTTCCGCACATCGAGCACGGCCCGCGCCCATTCGGCCGGCCGCTCCTGCGGCAAATTGTGGCCGGCCCCTGTAAAGACGCGCCGCTCGAAAAAGCCCTCGAATTTGCGTGCATGGTGCGCGGTGCCGGAATTGACACCGTCGCTGTCGCCGTCGATCGCGATGGTCGGCACCCGAACCGGCGGCTGGGCGGCGAGCTTCGCCTCGATCGCGGCATAGGCGGGATCGCCCGCGACCAGCGCGTAACGATGTCGATAGGAGTGGATCACGACATCGACGAAATCAGGATTGTCGAAGGACATCGCGCTGGTCTCGAACGTCGCATCGTCGAAGGCCCATGTCGGCGACCACATCGACCAGAGCTGGCGCGCAAAACCGCGCCGGTTGCGCTCCAGCGCGCGGCGGCCGCGCTCGTTGTGGAAGAGATATTGATACCAGAGCGCCGCCTCCTCCGTTGGCGAAGCCGGCTCCATCGAACGCGCGATGTTCTGGATGTTGTAGGAATTGCCCGAGACGAGGGCGATCACGCGCTCCGGATGCAGCACCGAGACCACGCAGGCCGCGCGCCCGCCCCAGTCGTAACCGCCGACCACTGCGCGAGAGATTCCAAGCGCATCCATGAAGGCCAGGAGATCGGCGCCCAGCGCCGCCTGCTCGCCGGAGCGCAATGTCGCAGCGGAGCGGAATCGCGTCGGCCCGTAGCCGCGCAGCCAGGGCACCAGCACCCGCGCGCCCGCTTGCGCAATGATCGGCGCGGTCTCGGCATAGGCGTTGACGTCGTAGGGAAAGCCGTGACCCATGATGCAGGGCCAGCCGTCCGGCGCGCCGTATTCGCGATAGGCGATGTCGAGGATATCGGTGGTAATTGTTTTTTGTTGCATTACAAGGCGAAGCTATTTTTGCGGCCCGGACAACGTGATGTCGCGCTCGGCGCGGAACACGTTGCTGTAGAGGTTGGCGATCCACTGCCGCCCGATCTCGGTCTTATTGAGGTAGCCGATCTCGGTCTGGATGTGCGGCGCGACGCTATTCCAATAGAACTGCGGATAGCGGTTCACGATGTCGGCCGGCGAATCGTAGCCGAGCTGGCGGTTCATGCCGACTTCTTCGAATTCGTAGTAGAGCGCGTTGGCCTTGCGCAGATAGTTGGGGTCGCCGAGCTGGCCGATGAAGTCGGCGGCGCGCAGGATCGAGGCGTCGTCGTCATAGTCCTGGCCTTCCCGGGCCGGAAACCGTGTCCCCTCGATGGCGCGGGCGATGCGTTCCGGATCAAGCCCTGGAATGTGCTGCAGCCGGCGCATGACGTACAGCTTGGATCGGTCGACATGATACATCATCAGGCTGGCATCTGATGAGCCGCGGGGCAGGGAGACCTTGGTGCCTGCCGCATCGACCAAAAAACCGTCCTCGTCATCTTCTTCGAACAGGCCGCGGACATAGCCGATGTCATGGGCAAGACACGCGATCAGGACGTGGACGTAATCCTCGGCCGAGAGATGAATATGAAGATACCGGCCGCTCAGGATGGAATGGCCCGCGAGCGTGACCAGCATCGTATGTTCGACATTATGATAGAGAGCGTCGCTGTTTCCGATGCATTCCATCGCGGTGCGGGTTGCGCTCTCGACGATGTTTGCCGGAGAATCGCCGTACCTGCGGCGCATGAACGAACCCAGCGTCTTCTCCAGGGATTCCGCCGCCAGTCTCGGTAACGTCATCATGGATGCAGCCCCGTCTGTCGGTGGTGTCCCACATCAACTCCCGACGTCTCATTCTCGTCCTCGACGCAGGCGCCAGCATAGCCCATCTTGGCCGACTGGCAAAACCCGGGGGCGTAAACACGCAAATATGTTTGCGGTTGTGCCCCGCGATATCGCAGTTGCGGTGCCGGTTCGATACACCCAGGCTAGGGCGTCGCGGGCACGGCAGGACCCGCAATCATTCCACCAGCAGCACGTCGACGGCGACGTCGAGCTTCTGCTTCGGCGAGCCGACGATGATGCCGTCGACCGGCGAAACGTCGGAAAAGTCGCGGCCGACCGCGAGCACGATATGGTCGCCAGCAACCATAAGATCGTTGGTCGGATCGAAATCGACCCAGCCAAGCTCCTCCCCGCACCACAGCGACACCCAGGCATGGGTCGCGTCAGCGCCCTGCAGGCGCGGCTGGCCCGCCGGCGGAATGGTGCGCAAATATCCGCTGACATAGGCCGCGGGCAGGCCCAGCCCGCGCAAGCCCGCGATCATCACATGGGCAAAATCCTGACAGACGCCATGGCGCTTGACGAAGACCTCGTTGAGCGGCGTCGAGATCACCGTCGCCTTGGGATCGTAGCGAAATTCGGTGCGGATGCGATGCATCAGATCGACCGCCCCGGCGAGGACGCCCGCGCCGGGCGCGAAGCTTTCCGCCGCATAGGCACTAACCGGTCCCAGCACCGGCACCAGCGGGCTCGCAAAGACATAGCCGACCGGCGAGGACGGCCCGAGGCTCGTCGCCTCGAAGGCGATGTCGCGAATGCTCTCCCAGCCCGGACTGGCAGCGGCGCGCGCCGGCGGCTGGCGCGACACCTTCACGCGAGAGCGGGAATCGATGCGCAGAGTGCGATGCGCGGCCTCGATCACCACGCTCTCGGTGAGGGTGCCGAAGAAATCGCGCCGGACGCTACGCTCCGCGGGGCGCGGACGGATCTCGACCTTGTGCGAGATCAGCTCCTGGCCATGGCCGCTCCTCGGCTCCAGCCGCAGCGTGCAGCGGGCGAAGCTGACCGGACTCTCGTATTCGTAAGTTGTGACGTGACGGATGTCGTAGATCACGCGAGCCCCGTCAGCTTTTCCGGCCGGCTGGCATTGGGGCCGTGCGGGAAGTAGTGCTGCCCGACCGCCTCGGCGAGGCTGAGCAGATCCTGCTCCAGTGCGAACAGCGTCTTGACCTCGAGCTTCTCGGCCTCCGCGGTCGCGAGCATCGCCTGCATCGCGACCGCAAGCCGCTGCGGCTTCTCGATCAGGCCGTGCTCCTTCAGGCTCGGCAGTGCGGCGATATGCTCATTCAGCGCCGTCACCTGGAACGCCACCGAACGCGGATTGTAGCTGTCGAGCACGGCGAGGTCGCGCACCGGCGCCAGGATCGGCGCCAGCAGATAACGCGAGCGGTAGGTGATCTGGCAATCCACCAGCGTCAGCAGGATATCGAGATCCTCGTCGCCGGCCTCGTCATAGGCAAACTGCCGCGCAAAACGCGTGGTGTTGATGGCGCGCTCGGTGCGACGGCCGATATCGAGAAAGCGCCAGCCGGCGGCGCGGTTCATGTTCTCATGCGCAAGGCCGGCAAAGCTCGCGAGCTCCTGCAAGGTCAGCTCGGCCGCGCTCAGCACGCTGTCGTCGTCCTCGACCTCGACGGCCAGCCGCTCGGCCATCTCGGTAATGACTTGCCAGGCGTCCGGCGACAGCCGCTCGCGCAAGGAGGTCGCCGTGCGCTGGGCCGCGCGGACCAGCGACAGTGCCGAGCCGAAACGCTCCGGGCTCTGCAGCGCTTCGGCGACGATACGGCCGGGCGCCGCGCGCGAGGTCTGCGAGATCGCGCCCCAGGTCACCAGCAGGCGCTGGATACGCTCCGCCGATTGCAGCGAGGCCGCGGTGCCCTTGTTGGGCCCGCTCGGCGAGCCCAGCGCCCGCACCAGCCGCAACGTCGCCTCGGCGCGTTCGAGATAGCGGCCGAGCCAGAACAGATTGTCGGCGGCGCGACTCGGCAGCACGCCCGCGATCCGGCGGATGCGCACCTTGTCGACCGCAGGCAGCAGCGTCGCGGTCGAGACTTGCTTGTCCGAGACCACCCAGACGTCGGCGGAACGCGCGCCGTCGCCCATCGACACCGCGCGCGCATCCGGCTGCTCGGCGATCCGGCAGAAGCCGCCTGGCATGATGGCCCAGCCGTCGGGCGTCGCGGCCGCGAACACGCGCAGCACGAAGGGACGCGGCGTGATCTGCCCCTGCTCCCACACCGGCATGGTCGAGAGCCGCACCACCTCCTGGCCGACATAGTCCATGCCGCGCGCGGCGATGGCGTCGCTCAGGCGCCGGCGGCCGGCGGCGTCGAGCTCGCTCGCGAGCACCGGACCGTTGCTGTCGAAACCGGGAACGCCGCGCCGATAGGCGCCTTCGATCGCGACCTCGTCGAGCCGCGACAACACCTCGTCGCGCGCTGAGCGCTGGCCGCACCACCAGGTCGCGATGTGGGGCATCTTCAGTTCCTCGCCAAGCAGGCGGCGGCTGAGTGCCGGCAGGAAGCCGAGCATCGCGCGCGCCTCCAGCACGCCCGATCCCGGCATGTTGGCGACGACGACGCCGTCCTTGCGCAGCACGTCGATCAGGCCGGCGACCCCGAGCCGCGAGGAGGCATCGAGCTCGAGCGGATCGAGCGAATTGGAATCGACGCGGCGCAGCAGCACGTCGAGGCGCTTGAGACCCGCAACCGTGCGAATGTGGATATGGTTGTCGCTGACGGCGAGATCGTCGCCCTCGACCAGCAGGAAGCCGAGATAGCGCGCCAGCGTCGCGTGCTCGAAATAGGTCTCGCTGAAGCTGCCCGGCGTGAGCACGCCGATCCGCGGCTCGTCGCGGTCGGCGCGCGCGCGAAGGCTGTCGCGAAACGCCTCGAAGAACGGCGCGACGCGCGGCACGTTCATCGACTTGTAGAGATCCGAGAACGCGCGCGAAAGCACCAGGCGGTTCTCCAGCGCATAGCCCGCGCCCGACGGCGCCTGCGTGCGGTCGCCGAGCACCCACCAGCGGCCGTCGGGCCCGCGGCCGACATCGGCGGCATAAAGCGAGAGATAGCGCCCGCCCGGCGGCGGCACGCCGCAGACGGGACGGAGATATTCGGGGCTGCCCGCGATCGCGGCCGCCGGCAACGCGCCTTCGGCGACGAGGCGGCCCTCGCCATAGATGTCGCGCAGCACGAGCTCGAGCAGCTCGGCGCGCTGGGTGATGCCGTCGGACAGCTGCTTCCAGTCGGCCTCGTCGATCAGCAGCGGCAGATGGCTGATCGACCAGGCGCGGTCGGCGCTCTCGCCGGGCGCGCGATAGGTGACGCCGGCCTCGCGGAGATGACGGTCGGCCATGCCGAACCGCCGCTCGACCTCGTCGGGCGCGAGCGCGCCGAAGGCGTCGAAGAAGCGGCTCCAGACCGCGCGGGGCTTGCCGTCCGGGCCGAGAAACTCGTCGGGGATGCCGGGCAGGCGCTTGTAGTCGCGGACCCATTGCGCAAAGCGGCGCTGGCCATCACGTTGACCTTGCGCCCTACCCGCCTTGTCGTCCTCTTCGGCTGCGCCCTCGGCCATGCGCCTCTCCCTGCCCCCGCATCATACTCATTGCAGGAGCGGGGTCCGCAAGTCGAGGGTCAGCGGAAACTCATTTGTGCGTTCCTCAGGCGGCGGCTGCATCGGGCCCGGCGTATGGCCGTGGTCCTGGAAGCGCGCCAGCCGCCGCGCCTCGGCCTCGTAGGTGTTGACCGGCTTGGTGTCGTAGCTGCGGCCGCCGGGATGGGCGACGTGATAGACGCAGCCGCCGAGCGAGCGGCCGTTCCAGGTATCGATGAGGTCGAATGTCAGGGGCGCGTGAACGGGAATGGTCGGATGCAGGCCTGAGGCCGGCTGCCAGGCCTTGAAGCGGACCCCGGCCACGGCTTCGCCGGAGCGGCCGGTGGCGGTCATCGGCAGGCGACGGCCGTTGCAGGTGACGATATGGCGGCCCTCGACGAACCCCTCCGCCTTGACCTGGAGCCGCTCGACGGATGAGTCGACATAGCGCACGGTGCCGCCGGCCGAGCCCTCCTCGCCGAGCACGTGCCAGGGCTCCAGCGCCTGCCGCAGCTCCAGCGTCACGCCGCCATGATGGATGCGGCCGAAGGCGGGGAAGCGGAATTCGAGCTGGGCGAGATACCATTCAGGCTCGAACGGATAGCCGGACTGCTTCAACTCGGTCAGCACTTCGAGGAAATCTTCCCAGATGAAGTGCGGCAGCATGAAGCGATCATGCAGCGCGGTGCCCCAGCGCACGAACTTGCCTTGTTGCGGCTCGCGCCAGAATTTTGCGATCAGTGCGCGGATCAGCAGCTGCTGCGCCAGCGACATGCGCGGATCCGGCGGCATTTCGAGCGCGCGGAATTCGACCAGGCCGAGACGGCCGGTCGTGCCGTCCGGTGAATAGAGCTTGTCGATGCAGATCTCGGCGCGATGGGTGTTGCCGGTGATGTCGACGAGGAGATGCCGGAACAAGCGATCCACCAGCCACAGCGGCGCCTGAACGCCCGGCGGCGGCACGTGCGTGAGCGCGACCTCGAGCTCGTAAATGCTGTCGTGGCGGGCTTCGTCGATGCGCGGTGCCTGACTGGTCGGGCCGATGAACAGGCCGGAGAAGAAATAGGACAGCGCCGGATGACGCTGCCAGTGCAGCACCAGGCTCTTCAACAGATCAGGCCGGCGCAGGAACGGCGAGTCCTGCGGGCTCGAGCCGCCGACCACGACGTGATTGCCGCCGCCGGTGCCGGTGTGGCGGCCGTCGACCAGGAAGCGGTTGGCGCCGAGGCGTGTCTTGCCGGCATCCTCATAGAGCCCGACGGTGATGTCGACCGCCTCGCGCCAGTTCTTTGCCGGCTGGACGTTGACCTCGATCACGCCGGGATCGGGCGTCACCTTGATGACGTCGACGCGCGGATCGAATGGCGGCGGATAGCCCTCGACGTGGACCTGGAGCTGCATCTCCTCGGCCGTCGCTTCGAGCGCCGCGATCATCTCGAGATAATCCTCGATCTGCTCGACCGGCGGCATGAAGGCACAAAGCACGCCGTCGCGGACCTCGACCGACATCGCGGTGCGGACCGGGACCGAGGTGTTGAGCTGTTCGGGCTCGAGCCGCTCCGGCGAGTCCGGACGCGCCGGAAGGCTGAACACCGGCAGCTTGCCGCGGGCCTCCATCGGATCCCGCTCGACGATGTAGGGATATTGATCGGGCGCGACATAGCCGAGCGAGTCCAGCGGCAGGCGCAGGCCGAGCGGCGAATCGCCCGGCATCAGGAACAGATGACTGCGCCGGAGCTGCCAGCGCTCGCTACGCCAGCGCGGCGCCGCATTCCAGCGCTGCACCGGCAGCACGAAGCCGCGAGGGTTGTTGAGCCCCTGCTCGAACACCCGCGCCATCCGCGCGCGGGCCTCCGGATCGGACAATTTGGAATCGGACGGATCGACGTTGACGGGAAGCTCGGATTCCTTCTGCAGCCAGTACGCGGTGTCCTCATAGGCCGGCATGATGTAGCCGGGATCGAGACCAAGCCGCAGCGCCGCGCCTTCCACGAACGCCTGGACATCCTTGGCCTGCGCCGGCCGCGGATTTTCGATGCTGGCGATGAGGTCGGCATTCTTCCAGATCGGTACGCCGTCCTTGCGCCAGTACAGGCCAAACGCCCAGCGCGGCAGGCTTTCGCCCGGATACCATTTGCCCTGACCGAAGTGCAGCAGGCCCCCGGGTCCGAAACGCGCGCGCAGGCGGCGGATCAGATCGTCGGCGAGCCCGCGCTTAGTAGGACCGACGGCGTCCGTGTTCCACTCGGCGCCTTCGAGATCATCGACGGAGACGAAGGTCGGCTCGCCGCCCATGGTCAGACGCACGTCCTGCGCCGCAAGATCGCCGTCGACCTGCTCGCCGAGATCGTTGAGCCGTATCCAGGATTCGTCGGAGAACGGTTTTGTGATGCGCGGCGCCTCGCGAATGCGCTTGACGCTCATGTCGAAGGCGAATTCGACCTCGGCGAAGCCGGCGCCGCCGGAGATCGGCGCGGCCGAGCGATAGTGCGGCGTCGCTGCGACCGGGATGTGGCCCTCGCCCGCGAGCATGCCCGAGGTCGCGTCGAATCCGATCCAGCCCGCGCCCGGCAGGTAGACCTCCGCCCAGGCGTGGAGATCGGTGAAATCGTTCTCAACCTCCGGCGGTCCCTCGATCGGATCGATGTCGGGACGGACCTGGATCAGATAGCCGGAGACGAAACGGGCGGCGAGACCGAGGTGACGGAAGGTCTGGATCAGGAGCCAGGCGGAGTCGCGGCACGAGCCAGCCGCGGAGGAGAGCGTCTCCTCCGGCGTCTGCACGCCCGCCTCCATGCGGATGACGTAGCCGATCCTTTTCTGCAACTCCCTGTTGAGATCGACCAGGAAATTGACGGTGTTCGGGGCTTCGGGCGGGATCGTGTCGAGATATTTCGCGAACAGCCGATCGGGCTTGACGGTCTCGAGATAAGGCGCGAGCTCCGTCTTGAGATCTTGCGTATATTCGAACGGAAAGCTGTCGGCATAGGGCTCGACGAAGAAGTCGAACGGATTGACCGTAGTCATCTGCGCCGTGAAATCGACCTCGATCTTGAGCTCGGTCGTCTTCTCCGGAAAGACGTAACGCGCGATCCAATTGCCCAGCGGATCCTGCTGCCAGTTCACGAAATGATTGGCCGGAGTGACCTTGAGCGAATAACTCAGGATCGGCGTGCGGGTATGCGGCGCCGGTCGCAGACGAATGGTCTGCGGGCCGAGATCGATCGGGCGGTCGTATTTGTAGTGCGTGACGTGGTGTAATGCGACGTAGATCGACACGGGGTGCGGTACTCCAGCAGCTTTTTTGAGCAGAACACCGCTGGTGACCTCGATCAAGCACTAACAACGGGCAAAGGGTGCCTACGACAGGTGCGGGCGGTCGCTTTCTTCCTTCTCCCCTTGCGGGAGAAGGTGGCGCGAAGCGCCGGATGAGGGGTACGCCTCCGCGAATTCCGGCGTGAGAGGTGCGCGCGGAGAGAGACCCCTCACCCGTCTCGCCGCTGAGCGGCGAGCCACCCTCTCCCACAAGGGGAGAGGGGAAGAATGCGCGTCCTCTCCGCGATGTCCTACGCCGCTGACGTCAGCCGTTGCAGGAACTGCGTCACCTCGCGCCGGAGCGTCTCGACCTCGCCATGGACGCGTTCGGAGGCGCTGTTGACGCGGCTCGCCACGCGGCCGGTGTCGGCGGCGGCTTCGCTGATGCCGGTGACGTTGGAGGACATTTGCGAGGTGCCGGCCGAGGCTTCCTGGACGTTGCGGGCGATCTCACGGGTGGCGAGACCCTGCTGCTCGATCGAAGTCGCGATCGAGGCGGTGATGCCGTTGATCTCGGTGATGGTCTGCGCGATCGCCTCGACGGCGGCGACCGAATTGGTGGTCGATTGCTGCATCTCGCCGACCTTGGCGCTGATCTCCTCGGTCGCTTTCGCGGTCTGGTTGGCGAGGCTCTTGACCTCGGATGCGACCACGGCGAAGCCGCGGCCGGCCTCGCCTGCCCGCGCGGCTTCGATGGTGGCGTTGAGCGCCAACAGATTGGTCTGCTCGGCGATCTCGCTGATCAGCTTAACCACGTCGCCGATCCGCATCGCCGCATCCGCAAGCGTGCGAATCTCGCTGCCGGCACGATTGGCTTCGTTCACCGCCCGCCCCGTGCTCGTGGTCGAGCCGGCCACCTGGCGGCTGATCTCGGCGATCGATGATGCGAGCTGCTCCGCGGCGCTCGCGACGGTGGCGACGTTGCGCGAGGCCTGGTCGGACGCACTGAGCACGCCGGAGGTCTGCCGGCTGGTCTTCTCGGCCGCCGCCGCCATCTGGCCGGCGTCGGATTCGAGATCGGTCGCCGCGCCCATCAGAGTGCCGGCGACTTGGTCGAGATGCGTGCCGAACTGCTTTGCGAGATCCGCGATCTCGACCACGCGGCGGCCGAGGCTGTCGGTGCCGGAATTGATGACGGTGGCTGAACGGCGGAACGAGCCGGGCAATCCGCGCGCGAGGATCTTGCGGAAATATTTACCGCGGCTCGCATAGTCCATCGACGCCGAAGCTTCCCGCAAATAGGCATCGGTGATGTCGAGCATGTCGTTGACCGACTTCTGAATGGCGCCGATCCGTCCGGCCTGGCGGATGCTGAGGATGCGCGCCTCGAGGTCGCCACGCGCGGCCTTGCGGCACACGTCTGCCACCTCGTCGACGGCCAGCGCCGTGCGGTGCTGGCACCAGACGGCATAGACGAGCAGCACGACCGTCGCGCCCAGCAACGCCGCGCCGGAAATTCCGGTGGCGCCGGCGAGCGAGAGCACGAACGCAACGACGGCAAGGACGGATGCGAGCGCGGTCGCTCCCTGCGCCTTAGAGAGAGAGCACAAATTCATCGTAACCGACACCCTGTTGCTTGAGCAGCCCGACCATCGCCTCGAAGCTCGCATGCATGCCGTCCTTGGCATTGGCATGCCGCGCCTCTTCCGCGCAGAGCGCCTTGTAGATCGGCTTGATACGCTCGATCTGCGCAGGATCGGGTTTGCGACGGTTGGAGTGATAGCCGACGATATTGCCACGCTCGTCGAATGTCGGCGTGACGTGGGCGAACACCCAGTAATGGCTGCCGTCCTTCGCGAGGTTGACGACGTAGGCGAAGATCTCCTGCCTGGACTGAAGCGTGTCCCACAAAAGCTTGAAGACGGAGCGTGGCATCTCGGGGTGGCGGATCAGGCTGTGGGGGGCGCCCATCAGCTCCTTCCAGGAGTACTTCGCCATCCGGATGAAGACATCGTTGGCGTAGGTGATGCGGCCTTTGAGATCGGTCTTCGACACGATCAGCTCCTCCTCTCCGAGGAGATATTCCACGCCGGTCGGCCGTATCGCACGCGTCATCGTTGACGAATCCTCACGAAGGGCGAACGCCCCACATGAGTGGAGCTCGCATCGCTCCAGGGATTACGGCAGAAGATGTTAATCAGGTGTGACCGCGGGAACGCCCGTGATCACTTGACGGCTCCGTATCATTACTTAGGAGCGTCGCTTGCAGTGTGGGGCTACCGCCGACGCGCAACGAGGGGACTACATCGTCGCGCCCAACACCCATGGCGCGAACTCGGCGCCGCCGAAATCAAAACTCTCGCTCTTGGTCGGCTGCCCGGACGCGGTCTTGAGGATGAGATCGAAAATGCGCTGGCCGCACTGCTGGACGCTCTCCTCGCCTTCGAGGATGGTGCCGCAATTGACGTCCATGTCCTCTTCCATGCGCTTGTACATCGGCGTGTTGGTGGCGAGCTTGATCGAGGGCGCCGGCTTGCAGCCGAACACACTGCCACGGCCCGTGGTGAAGCAGACCAGATTGGCGCCGCCGGCGACCTGACCGGTCGCGGCAACCGGATCGTAGCCGGGCGTGTCCATGAACACGAAACCCTTCTTGGTAATGGGTTCGGCGTAGCGCAGCACTTCGACGAGGTTGGTGGTGCCGGCCTTCGCCATCGCGCCGAGCGACTTCTCCAAAATGGTGGTGAGACCGCCGGCCTTGTTGCCCGGGCTCGGATTGGCGTTCATCTCGGCGCCTTCGCGCGTCGTGTATTCGTCCCACCAGCGCATGAGATCGACCAGCTTCTCGCCGACCTCGCGGCTGACGGCGCGGCGCGTGAGCAGATGTTCGGCGCCATAGGTCTCCGGCGTCTCCGACAGGATCACGGTGCCGCCGTGACGCACGATGAGATCGCTGGCCGCACCCAGCGCCGGATTGGCGGAGACACCGGAATAGCCGTCCGAGCCGCCGCATTGCAGCGCCACGGTCAATTCGCTCACCGGGACGGACTCGCGCTTCACCTTGTTCGACTCCGCAAGTGCTTCGCGCACGAAGGCGATACCCGCCTCCACCGTTTTGCGGGTGCCGCCGACCTCCTGGATGTCCATCGCGCGCAGACGTCCCGCGAGCTTCTGCTCCTCCATCAGGCCGCCGATCTGGTTCACTTCACAGCCGAGGCCGAGCACGATGACATGAGAGAAGTTCACGTGCCGCGCATAGCCGCCGAGCGTGCGGCGGAGCAGCGCTAAGGGCTCGTTCTGCGTCATGCCGCAGCCGGTCTTGTGGGTCAGCGCGACCACGCCGTCGACATTAGGGAAATCGGCCAGCGGATTGTCGCCGGTGAACGGATTCTTCTTGAACACATCGGCGACGAGGCTTGCGACATGCGCGCTGCAATTCACCGAGGTGAGAATGCCGATATAGTTGCGCGTGGCGACGCGGCCGTCCGGGCGGCGGATGCCTTCGAAGCTCGCCGGCAGATCGAAATTCGGCGTCGGCTTGACGTCGGCGCAATAGGCATAGTCCTTGGCGAAATCGCCCATGCCGCAGTTCTGCACGTGCACGTGCTGGCCCGGCGCGATCGGCGTGGTCGCAAAGCCGATGATCTGGCCGTAGCGGATCACCGGCTCCCCGACTGCGATCGGCTTGATCGCGACCTTGTGGCCGGAGGGAATGCGCTCGACCGTGGTCACGCCGTCGGCGACTACCGTTCCCGGCGGCAGGCTCGCGCGCGCGATCAGCACGCCATCATCGGGATGCAGGCGAATGACGGGGCTGATAGTCATGGGAGGTCTCCTGTATCGAAACTATCGTGCCCCGAACGCAGCGCAGCGTGAAACGGCGCGCTGCTGAGCCGGGGCCCGGTTGTTTACGTAATTTGCTTCACTGGCTTCTGGGTCCCGGCTCTGCGGAGCGGCGCTACGCGCCGCACCGCGTCCGGGACACAGAGAGAGATCAGGCCTTGCCGCCGGAATCCTTCCGGGTGGCGTTGACCTGCATCTTGGCGTAGGTCGTCATCAGGCCGACCTCGTTCGAGAGCGTCACCAGCTTGAAGCCCATGTTGATGGCGCGCGCGGCACCCTCGGCGCCGCTGCAATGGATGCCCGGGTTGAGGCCGCGCTTGCCGCACTCCTTGATGATCTTCTCGTAGATCGCGAGGATCTCGGGCTCGGTGCGATCGAGCTTCGGCTCGAGGCCGTAGGAGAAGCCGAGGTCGGACGGGCCGATATAGACGCCGTCGATGCCTTCGACGTCGAAGATCGCTTCCATGTTCTCGACCGCGGTCCTGGTCTCCATCATCGGCAGCAGCACGATGTCGTCGTTGGCCGTCTTCTGGTAGGAGCCGGCGGTGCCGTACATGCCGGCGCGGATCGGGCCGTTGGAGCGCACGCCCTTCGGCGGGTACTTGGAATAGGAGACGAGGTTCCTGGCTTCCTGCGGCGTGTTGACCATCGGGCAGATCACGCCATAGGCGCCGCCATCGAGCACCTTGCCGATGATGCCGGGCTCGTTCCAGGGCACGCGGACCATCGGCGTGATCGGGTGCTTGTCCATCGCCTGGAAGCACTGCACCATCGACAGATAATCCTGCACGCCATGCTGCATGTCGATGGTGACGCTGTCGAAGCCGCATTGCGCGATCATCTCGGCCGAGAAGCCGGAGGGAATCGCGAGCCACGCGTTGACCACGGCCTTGCCCGACTTCCAGATTTCCTTGACCTTGTTCGCCACGTTGCCTTCCTTCTTTGTTGTTCGGACCGTGTTATTTGGACCGTGTGATTTGGACCATCGTCACCATGACGAGCGTCGCGACAGCACAACCGCTGTTACCGCGAACTGGCGCGTCGCGCTACGCTCGCAATGACGCAAGACCTATGCGGTCGCCCTCTGGATGCTGACTTCGCTGACGCCGACCTCGCGGGCGGTATTCACTATTGCCGCCCAGGTGTCATCCGGCAAGGGGATGCCGTTTCGGGTCCGCTCAGCCCGGGTTTTCCGCTCGGGGTCGCCGGGAATCAGCACCTGGTCGACCCCGGCCACCGGCTTGGTGGCACGGATGAAGTCGGCATAGCGCGACACCTCTGCGTCGAAGACATGGGAGGTATCGACCACTTTCGGATCGACGTAGAAGGCCAGCATGCCGTTGGCGAAGCGCCGACCCCCGGACGTGGCCCCGGTTCCGGTCAAGGCGCCGCCGAGCAGCTCGCACATGAAGGCAAGGCCCGAGCCCTTGTGCTCGCCGAACGCACGGATTGCGCCCGTTCCCTTGGTGTGATCGCGCGGCCCGTCCGGCGTGTAGGGCCCGTAGAGCACGGCCGGCTCCTCGCTCAGGCTGCCGTCGGCATCGACCAGCGCGCCCTTCGGCAGCTTCTTGCCGCCGCGGCTCGCGACCAGCACCTTGCCTTCGGCCACGACTGAGGTCGCAAAATCAAGCACGATCGGATCCTGGCCCTCGCGCGGAATGCCGACGCAATAGGGGGCAGTGGAGAGCCGTTTCTCGACGCCACCGAACGGCGCCACCAGCAGCGAGCCTGCGGCATTGACGAAATGAACCGAGATCAGTCCTTCGGCGGCGGCCATCTCGGCCCAATCGCCGACGCGGCCGATATGGCCGGCATTGCGCAGCGCGACGGCGGCAAGTCCCGCCTTCCTGCACTTCTCGATGCCGATCCGGACCGCCTGCGGCGTCACGGTCTGGCCGTAGCCGAACCTGCCGTCGACCACCGCGAGCGAGGGCGTGTCGAGCACGATTTCGGCGTTCTGGTTGGGCACGACCGCGCCGGACTTCTGCCAACGGATATAGAGGGGGACGCGGATCACGCCGTGGCTGTCATGGCCGGTCAGATTCGCCGCGGTTAGATAAGTGGCGATGCGCCGGGCTTCGTCAGGCGACGACTGCGCATGCGCGAAGACCTCGGTGACGAAGTCGATCAGCTTCTGAACCTGGATGGTGACCATGAGGGTCTGTTTGCCTCTACCTGGCGCCGATTTTGCAGTCATCGGCTTGAGCGGCACTTGAGCGAAAAAATGCGGCGATGTCCATGATTGTTGCCGCGCGCTCGCGCATATCTGCTTTCACTCCTCGGCACTTGCCTCCTCGCCGGCACCGAGCCCTGCGAGACTTTGTTCGAGCTCGCCGAGCATCCCCTGCAACTCGACGAGCTTGCGCGCGCCAAAGCGGCGCGTGATCTCCGCATAGATCGCTTCGGAGGACGGCGCCACGGACGCCATCAGCTTCACGCCTTTTTCCGAGATCGAGACCATGCTGCGGCGCTGGTCCGCCTTGGCGGTCTTGCGCTCGATCAGGTTGCGCGCCTCCAGATCGCGCAGGATGCGCGACAGGCTCGGGCCGAGCAGGAACGCGGTGCGCGCGAGTTCCGTGACCTCGACCGTGTCGATCGCCGCGAGCGCGCGCAGAATGCGCCATTGCTGCTCGGTCAACCCATGCTCACGCAACGAGGGACGGAATTGCCGCATCACGGCTTCGCGTGCCCGCAGCAACGACATCGGCAACGAACGCGAGAAGTCGCGCATCGGCACCTGTCGCGCGGCGGTGGCGCCGTCGTCCGCTGGATCAGCCGGTCTCTTCACGATGATGCCCCTTCAACCGCAAAACGTTTGCAGTGCAGCAAGCCAAAATAGCGTTGACGCATTCACTTAACATGTTAAGTATCTTCGAGCTCCACATTTTGTAAGATCACAAATGGCGCTTTCCAACGACGATATCCGAGCTTGCGCGAGCCGTCTGCATCAGGCGGAGAAGACCCGTACGCAGATCCGGCAGCTGTCGCAGGACTTTCCCGCCATCAGCATCGCTGATGCCTACGCGATTCAGAAGGCCTGGGTCGACGTCAAGATTGCCGAGGGGCGCATCGTCAGGGGACACAAGATCGGCCTGACCTCGAAGGCGATGCAGAGCGCGCTTGGAATCAATGAGCCGGATTCCGGCGTATTGCTCGACGACATGTTCTTCGCCGATGGCGGCCTCGTCCCGACGGAGCGCTTCATCGCGACGCGCGTGGAAGCCGAGCTCGCCTTCGTCATGAGCAAGCGCCTCGCGGGCCCTGACTGCACCCTGTTCGACGTGCTCAACGCCACCGATTTCGTCGTGCCGGCGCTGGAGATTCTGGACACGCGCATCGAGCGCGTCGATCCCCGGACCAAGGCGACGCGAAAGATCTTCGACACCATCGCCGATAACGCGGCCAATGCCGGCATCGTGCTCGGCGGTCGGCCGATCCGCCCGCTGGATGCTGATTTGCGCTGGATCGGTGCGCTCTGTTTCAAGAACGGCCAGCTCGAGGAAACCGGCCTTGCCGCGGGCGTGCTCAATCATCCCGCGACTGCCGTCGCCTGGCTCGCCAACAAGATCGCACCGCTCGGCCTTGCGCTTGAGCCCGGACAAATCGTGCTCGCCGGCTCTTTCATCCGTCCGATCGAGACCCGCAAGGGCGACACAATTCAGGCCGATTATGGCGCCTACGGCTCGGTGAGCTGCTACTTCGCTTAGACGAACAAAAAAACAGGGAGTGAAACCGCGATGCCGCATTTCACGATCGAATATTCGGCCAATCTCGACGACCGCCTCGACATCGGCGCGGCGTGCGAGGTGGTGCGCAAGGCCGCGGTCGAGACCGGCATCTTCCCGCTCGGCGGCATCCGCGTCCGCGCCGTCAAATGCGAGCATTATGCGATCGCGGACGCGCGGCAGGACTACGGCTTTCTCGACATGGTGCTGCGCATTGGCGAAGGCCGTGACCTCAAAACCCGCGAAGAGGCCGGCGAGCATGTCTTCCAGGCGCTCTCCCGGCATCTCGATCCCGTGTTCGCAAGCTCGAAATTCGCCCTCTCGTTCGACATGCAGATCAACGACAAGGACACGAGCTGGAAGCGCAACAACATCCACGACGCCCTGAAAGCGGAGGCCGCCCATGGATAAGCCCACGCCGAAAGCCGATGTGTTCCAGGCCAATCGCGACCGCATCGCACCGCTGCTGAAGACGCTGCGCGCCGACGGCATCGGCCACATGATCGACGGCAAGATCGTGCCGTCGATCTCAGGCGAGACGTTTGAGACGAAATCGCCAGTCGACGGCGCGACACTCGCGAGCGTCGCCCGCGGCAACGCCGAGGATATCGATCGCGCCGCCACCGCTGCCGCACTTGCCTTCAAGTCTTGGCGCGACATGGCGCCGGCGATGCGGAAGAAGCTGCTGCATCGCGTCGCTGACGCCATCGAGGACAATGCCGAGGACATCGCGGTGCTCGAATGCATCGACACCGGCCAGGCCTATCGCTTCATGGCCAAGGCCGCGATCCGCGCCGCCGAGAATTTCCGCTTCTTTGCCGACCGATGCGGCGAGGCGCGCGACGGCCAGAACACGCCGAGCGACGAGCATTGGAACATCTCGACCCGCGTGCCGATCGGCCCGGTCGGCGTGATCACGCCGTGGAATACGCCGTTCATGCTCTCGACCTGGAAGATCGCCCCTGCCCTCGCAGCCGGCTGCACCGTCGTGCACAAGCCGGCGGAATGGTCGCCGATCACGGCGGCTATCCTGGCAAAGCTCGTCAAGGAAGCCGGCGTTCCCGACGGTGTGCTCAACACCGTCCACGGCTTCGGCGAAGAGGCCGGCAAGGCGCTGACAGAGCATCCCGCCATCAAGGCGATCGGCTTTGTCGGCGAAAGCTCGACGGGCTCGGCGATCATGGTTCAGGGCGCGCCGACCTTGAAGCGCGTGCATTTCGAACTCGGCGGCAAGAACCCGGTGATCGTGTTCGACGACGCCGATCTCGACCGCGCGCTCGATGCCGTCGTGTTCATGATCTACTCTCTCAACGGCGAGCGCTGCACGTCGTCGAGCCGCCTGCTGATCCAGGCCGGCGTCGCCGAAAAGTTCATCGAGAAGCTGACCGCGCGGGTGAAAGCGCTGAAGGTCGGCCATCCCCTCAATCCCGCAACCGAGATCGGGCCGCTGATCCACGAGCGGCACCTCGCAAAAGTCTGCTCATATTTCGACGTCGCACGCCAGGACGGCGCGACGATCGCGGTCGGCGGCAAGGCCTATGACGGCCCGGGCGGCGGACATTATGTCGAGCCGACCCTGGTGACCGGCGCGCATGGCAAGATGCGCGTGGCGCAGGAAGAGGTGTTCGGCCCCTTCCTCACCGTGCTGCCCTTCAAGGACGAAGCAGACGCGATCGAGATCGCCAATGACATCCGCTATGGCCTGACCGGCTATGTCTGGACCAACGATGTCGGCCGCGCGCTGCGTGTCGCTGATGCGCTGGAAGCCGGCATGATCTGGCTGAACTCGGAAAACGTCCGCCATCTGCCGACGCCGTTCGGCGGCATGAAGGCCTCGGGCATCGGACGCGACGGCGGCGATTACTCGTTCGATTTCTACATGGAAACCAAGCACGTCTCGCTCGCGCGAGGCACGCACAAGATTCAGAAGCTGGGAATTTAGAGCCACCGTCGTTCCGGGGCGCGAAGCGAACCCGGAACCTCGAGATTCCGGGTTCGGTCCTAAGGGAACGCCCCGGAATGACCGGGTCTAGAGAGGGGAAACGCAATGCCCGTACCGCAACATATCTTCGAGCCGCCGTTCAACATCATCCGCTCCAGCCACGCCGTGCTGGACGTCACCGACCTGAAGCTCAGCCGCGAGTTCTATGAAAGCGTTGTCGGCCTGCATGTCGAGGACGCCGACGACAAGGTCGTCTACTTGCGCGCCGCCGAGGAGCATCAGCACCACTCGCTGGTGTTGCGCAAGGCGGCGGCGCCTGCCTGCAACCGCCTCGGCTTCAAGGTCGGCAATGACGGGGATCTGGAGAAGGCCGCGAAGTTCCTGTCCGAGAACGGTCTTGGCTACGCCTTCGTCGATCAGCCCTTCCAGGGCCGCACGTTGCAGTTCATCGACCCCTTCGGCTTCCAGATCGAGCTGTATGCGTCGATGGACCGGCGGCCGCATCTGCTGCGCCGCTACGATCTCTACAGGGGCTGCCATCCGCAGCGGCTCGACCATTTCAACGTGTTCGCCGCCGAGGTGCAGGACACCGTCGAATTCTATGCCCGGCTCGGCTTTCGTCTCACCGAATACGCCGAGGAGGACGGACCGAACGGGCGCATCGCCGCGGCCTGGATGCATCGCAAGGGCAATGTCCACGATTTTGCCATCACCAACGGCAAGGGCCCGCGGCTGCACCACTTCGCCTACTGGACGCCGACGGCGATGAACATCATCCATCTCTGCGACGTCATGGCCTCGCAAGGCTTCGTGAAGAACATCGAGCGTGGACCCGGCCGCCACGGCATCTCGAATGCGTTCTTCCTCTACGTCCGCGACCCCGACGGTCACAGGCTCGAGCTCTACACCAGCGACTATTTCACCGGCGACCACGACCACGAGCCGCTGCGCTGGTCGCTGCGCGATCCGCGCCGCCAGACATTATGGGGCGCGCCGGCCCCGCGCTCCTGGTTCGAGCAGGGCTCGCCGTTCTCCGGGCAAGCCGTGCGTGAGCCGAAGTTCGTGGCCGACGTGCTGGTGGCGGATTAATGTCAGTGACTGTCGAGCTTCCCAAGCCGTCGTCCCGGCGAAAGCCGGGACCCATAGCCACAGGGAGACGTTTGGCGAAGACACGTTGTTCGGTACTTCTACCTTCTCCAATCGAGAGATCACGCGGTATGGGTCCCGGCCTTCGCCGGGACGACGAGGAATGAAGAGCAGCAAATGAACCTCCCTCGCCTCGCCACCTATTCCGTCAAGGGTGAAACGAAGTACGGCGCCGTCGTCGATGGCGGCGTTGTCGAGCTCTCCGCGCGCCACGCCAAAGATTATCCGACGCTGCGCGAGGTGATCGCGGCAGGAAAGCTCGCGAGCCTCGCCGAAGAAGCCGCCGGCCGCACGCCCGATCACGCGCTCGGCGATATCATCTGGCTGCCGCCGGTACCCGCGCCGGAAAAGATCATCTGCATCGGCGTCAACTACCCTGATCGTAACGCCGAGTACAAGGACGGCCAGGACGCACCGAAATATCCGAGCATGTTCATGCGCTCGCCGCGTTCCTTCGTCGGCCATGACACGCCGCTGGTGCGCCCGCACGCATCCGCACAGCTCGACTATGAGGGCGAGATCGTGCTGGTGATCGGCAAGGCCGGCCGGCACATTGCGGAAAGCGCCGCGCTCGATCACATCGCCGCGCTGACGCTCTGCAACGAAGGCTCGGTGCGCGACTGGCTGCGCCATGCCAAGTTCAACGTCACGCAGGGCAAGAACTTCGATTCCAGCGGCAGCCTCGGCCCGTGGCTGGTGCCCTACACGCAGGAATCGCAGATCGCCGACATCCGCCTCACCACACATGTCAACGGCGAGCTGCGGCAGGACGACCGCACCAGCCGATTGATGTTTCCGTTCCGCTATCTCATCAGCTATATCTCCACCTTCGCAACACTCGTTCCCGGCGACGTCATCGTCACGGGCACGCCGACCGGCGCCGGCGCGCGGTTCGATCCGCCGCGTTATCTGAAGCCCGGCGATGTCGTCGAAGTTGCGGCCGAAGGCATCGGAGCCTTGCGCAACGGCGTCGTCGACGAAGCCTGAACACTGATTGAAATGGAATAGTGCCATGACCACCCTCACCGGCGGCGAAGCGATCGTAAGCGGCCTTGTCGCCCACGGAGTCGACACCGTGTTCGGCCTGCCAGGCGCGCAGGTCTACGGTCTGTTCGACGCCTTCCACCAGGCTCAGCTCAAGGTGATCGGCGCGCGGCACGAGCAGGCCTGCGGCTACATGGCGTTCGGCTATGCGCGCTCCAGCGGCAGGCCCGGCGTGTTCAGCGTGGTGCCGGGTCCCGGCGTGCTCAACGCCAGCGCGGCACTGCTCACCGCCTTCGGCTGCAACGAGCCGGTGTTGTGCGTCACCGGCCAGGTGCCGACGCAGTTTCTGGGCAAGGGCCGCGGCCACCTGCACGAGATGCCGGACCAGCTCGCGACCTTGCGCACCTATGTGAAATGGGCGGACCGCATCGAATATCCCGGCAACGCGCCGACCACGGTCGCGCGCGCCTTCCAGGAGATGACGTCCGGACGGCGTGGCCCCGCCTCGGTCGAGATGCCCTGGGACGTCTTCACCCAACGCGCGGACACGGCTGCAGCACAGGTGCTGGAGCCCTTGCCCGCGCCGCAGCCCGACCCTGATATGATCAAACAGGCGGCCGCGCTGATCAAGAACAGCAAGGCGCCGATGATCTTCGTCGGCAGCGGCGCGATCGAAGCGCGCGAGGAAATTCTCGAACTCGCCGAGATGATCGACGCACCTGTCGTCGCCTTCCGCAGCGGCCGCGGCATCGTCTCCAATGCGCATGAGCTAGGACTCACGATGGCGGCGGCCTACAAGCTATGGCCGACAACCGATTTGATGATCGCGATCGGCACGCGCGCCGAACTGCCGGCGTCAGGCTTCCGCTGGCCGTATCAGCCGAAGGGGCTGAAATCCATTCGTGTCGATATCGATCCCGCCGAGATGCGGCGGCTCGCCTCCGATGTCGCTATCGTCGCCGACGCCAAAACCGGCGCGGCCGATCTCGTCGCCGCCGTGAAGAAGGCCGGCTACGCCAGGACCAGCGGTCGGCGGGGAGACATCCGGGAAGTGACTGCGACGGCGCAAGCCGAGATCCAGCGCATCCAGCCGCAGATGGCGTATCTCAACATCCTGCGCGAGGTGCTGCCGGCGAACGCGATCGTGACAGATGAATTGTCGCAGTTTGGCTTCGCCTCCTGGTACGGCTTCCCGATCTACGAGCCGCGCACCTTCATCACCTCAGGCTATCAGGGCACGCTCGGCTCGGGTTTCCCGACCGCGCTCGGGGCCAAGGTCGCAAATCCCGACAAGCCGGTGGTGGCGATCACCGGCGACGGCGGCTTCATGTTCGGTGTGCAGGAGCTCGCCACCGCCGTGCAGTTCAACATCGGCGTGGTGACGCTGGTGTTCAACAACAACGCCTACGGCAATGTCCGCCGCGACCAGCGCGAGCGCTTCGACGGCCGCGTGGTGGCGTCGGATCTGGTCAATCCGGATTTCGTCAAGCTCGCGGAGTCGTTTGGCGTCGCATCCGCGCGCGTCACCGCGCCGGACCAGTTCAAGGCGGCGATGGAGAAGGCGCTGGCCCATGGCGGGCCGTATCTGATCTCGGTCGAAGTGATGCGAGATTCGGAAGTCAGCCCGTGGACGTTCATCCACCCGCCGAAGTCTTGAGGTGAACGCCGCCCTGTAGCCGCGCCGCCGCGATCACCAGCAGGCCCGCGCCTGCGACCGCCCAGCAGGCGACCGGGGCCCAGTGCAGCAGCGGCGCGTAGTCAGGCATTTTCTGCAAGCCGCCGGCGACCGCCGCCATCCGCGCGAAGGTCCCGACTGCCAGCGCCGAGAAGACGAGGCCGGTCACCTTTCCCTCCGCGCCGGTCGAGCCGATCGCCAACGCGGCCGAGATCGCGCTCATCAGCATGCAGCCCCACGCCGCGCCGGCGAGAAACTGCGCGACGATCAGCGTGTTGAGGCTGCCGGCGAATTCGGCCGCAGCAATCGCGACCGCTCCAAGCAGTCCGGCCGCGCCCATCACGATCACGCCGCCACGGTGCTTGACGACGAGGCTTGCCGGAAACATCGCAATGTTGAAACCGATCCAGAACACCGGCATCAGCCATTGCAGCTCATCCGGCTTGGCAAAGCGCAGGTAGAACGGCGCGCTGTTCAGAGCGAAGTGCAACTGATAGCCGAGCGCGAGCGCCACCATCGCGACGATGAAGGCGATCGGCACAAGGCCAAGCGGCTTTGCTGCCTCGGCCGGTGTCGGCGGCGCGGTGTCGCGGGCCACGTCGTGCTCGATCCGTGACAGTCCGAGCGCGGTCAACAGCAGCACTGCGCTCGATATCACGAAGGGTAGCCGCGCGTCGTGCTCGCGCAGCACCACGCCGAGATAGGGCGAGACCGCGCCAGCGACGCCATAGCCGAGCATCGCGAGCGCGGCGAGGAACGGCACCTGCGGCCGGGCGCGGTATCTGCCGAGCAGGGTCAGCGGTGGCGCGCGCAACGCGGACGAGGTGATCGACCAGACCACGATCAGGGCAATGAACCACCCCTGCGCGGCCACGCCGCGCCCTGCGACGAAAGGCAGCGCGACGAACGCGCCGCAGGAGATCGCGGCCAGGAGCCCGACGAACAGGCCAAGCCTGCCGAGATGGGGAGCGATCTTGTCGGCGGCGATCCCCATCACGGTATCGGCGATGGTGAAGATCGCCTGGTCCAGCATCAGGATGAAGATGACGGCTGACGGCGCGATGCCGACCTCAGCCGCGAGCTTTGGCAGATAGACGACGTAGGTGGTCCAGCCAAGCGTGAACGCCAGTTGCAGCACGGCCAGATACAGGCCGGTGCGGTTGGCCGCGCCAGTGCCGGCCGAGAGCTGTGTGGTCGCCATATCGCCGTCTCCCCCGCCGGAAGCTTAGACGAGCGGGGGCTGCGAGGAAACGCGTCAGCGGACCTTTCGGAACGTCAAATTGATCCGCTTGCGCCCGAGCAGCGCGTGCTCGCCGTCGGAGAGCGGCGCCACGCCGTGATAGGCGAGCCTGCTGGGCCCGCCCCAGACCACGACGTCACCATGCACTAGCCGGAAGCGCCGCGGCTTGTCGCTGCGCGCCATGCCGCCGAACAGGAAGGTCGCAGGTAGGCCGAGCGAGACCGAGACGATCGGCGCTGAATAATCCAGCTCGTCCTTGTCCTGATGCAGTGACAGTCGCGTGCCGGGCTCGTAGCGGTTGACGAGGCAGGCATCGGGCGCGAAGCCGGCAAAGCCGCCCTGCTCCGCCGCACGGCGGGCGAGATCGCGGAGCACGGGCGGCATCGCCGGCCACGGCGCGCCGGTCCGCGGGTCGATGGGATCATAGCGATAGCCGGTATGATCGGTGATCCAGCCGCGCTCGCCGCAATTGGTCATGGCCACCGACATCAGATGCCCGCCGGGCGTGGTCATGCGACGGAACGGCGACTGCGCCACGATGGCGCGCACGGCTTCGATCAGCTCGCTCTCGATCGGCTTGACGAAGCCGCGCAACAGCACAGCGCCGTCGGCGATCTCCTCGCGTGACGGCTGCGCCTCGGCAACATTGTCGAACAGATCAGCCGTCAATCGCAGCGCTCATTTGGCATCGTGAAAGATCACACCCAGCGTGTGGCGCTGGCCAGAGCGAATCCGGCTGACGCCATGGCGGAGATTAACGCGGTAGGTGCCGCGTGTCCCCTGCACCGGGCGATGATGCACAGCGAAGGCGACCGCGTCGCCCTGCGCAAGCGGAACCACCTCGGCGCGGGACTGCATGCGCGGTCGCTGCTCGGTCAGCACGAACTCGCCGCCGGTGAAATCGCGGCCGGGCTCGGACAAGAGGATCGCGACCTGGAGCGGGAACACGTGCTCGCCATAGAGATCCTGATGCAGGCAGTTGAAATCGCCCGTCTCGTATTGCAGCAGCAGCGGCGTCGGCCGCGCCTGCCCGGCCTCGTGGCAGCGTTTCAGAAATGCCGCGTGTTCGGCGGGGTAGCGGATGTCGATTCCCATCGCCTCGTTCCAGCGATTGGCGACGCCCTGGAGATGCCCGTAGAGCGCCGGGCGCAGCTGCGCGATCAGGTCGGGCAGCGGATAGGAGAAATATTTGTACTCGCCGCGGCCAAAGCCGTGGCGGCCCATGACGATGCGGCTGCGGAAGTTGGCGTCGTCGGGATAGAGCGCGGCGACGGCGCGGCATTGATTCGGCGCGAGCAGGCCCTTCAGGACGGCGCTGCCATGGGTGTCGAGTTCGCCGGTGATCTGGGGCCAGTCGAGGGCATCGACGCGAGCGGCAATATCCGCTGATGGGGACTGAGGCGATTTGCGTGCTGTTGCTGTCATGGCTCTGACTTTCGCAAGCCCACCCGCCCTCTGCCACCCGATTCCCGACTCTCTCCTCGTCATTGCGAGGAGCTCTTGCGACGAAGCAATCCAGACTGCCACCGCGGAACCAGTCTGGATTGCTTCGCTTCGCTCGCAATGACGGTGCGGAGGCGTATCAGCCTCGCACCGGCAGCGTCACCACGTCATAACCGTGCCTAATCGTCCGCTTCAACACGGGGTCTTCCAGCTCGAAATCGAAACGGTCGGCGGGCCGGATGCCGCCCTTGGCTGCGAAGGTGCCGCCGAACATGGCGCAGCCATCGGGGAATTTTCCACCCTCGAAGCCACGCGCGATGAGGCCGGCGACCGGCAGCATCGCGTCGAGCGTGCCCTCCTGGTAGAGCACGCGCTCGCCCTTGATCGTGGCCCAGGAGCGCAGGATCATCCTGTCCCAATGGCCGATGACGTCCTCAAGCTCCCACAGCGTGGATGCGATCGGCTTGTCGCACATCTGCTTGGACACCGTGACGTTGTAGGCCTCGACCTTGCGGTCGGTGTGGTCGGAGCCGCAGCCGACGAAGATGCGGCCCTGCCAGCCGATCAGCACGAACTCGACTTCGCCGGAGGAATCGCCGCCGGTGCACTCGATGCTGTCTTCCTGGGTCAGCCGCCGCGCCGAGGCGCGATAGTAGATCGGCGTCGAGGCCGGCGGGGCGATACCCATCTCCTGCAGCTCGGCAATGTGCTTGTCGCGCGCGACCGGATCGCGGCCGGTCCAGCCGGCGATGACCATCTGGTCGATCGCCAGCGTCAGCGGCGTGGTGGTGTCCTGGGCGTCAACGGTGAAAGTCAGGTCAAACACGAATTACGGCCTCCATGCCGGCAGCAAGCTCGAAGATACGGCGGTCCGATCCGCCCGCGCCCGCCAGCATCAGACCGACGGGAATCTCACCCTCGCGGTGCGCCGGCAGCGAGATGGCGCAGCCGTCGATCATGTTGATCAGGGTGCAATTGCGGAGCGCCCGCAGGTTTTCCCTGGTGAACGCCTTGTCGTCGGCAAGATCCGATATTTTCGGCGGCGTGTTGGCGGTGGTCGGCAGCACCAGCGCGTCATAGGACGCGATGCGCGCATTGACGCGGGCGATCAGCGAGCGGCGCTCGTTGAGAAGATCGATGTAGTCCGCCGCGCTCTGCGCTTCGCCGCGCATGATACGCACGGAGACTCTGGGATCGTAGACGTCGCCCTTGGATGTGAGCAGGTAGCGATGCCAGGCGTAGCTTTCGGAAGCCGCAAAGCCACCCTTGGCGTTCATCGGTCCGATGTCGTGAAATTCGGCCATCTCGATGCGCTCGATGATCGCACCGTGATCGGCGAGACTCTTGAGCGCCCGCTCGAATGTCCCGGTCACAGCCGCGTCGAGATCGTCGAGGGCGACGGTGGTCGGCACCGCAAGCCGCATGCCCTTGACAGGCCGCGGCTTCAGCGGGGCGATGGGCTCGTTCGCGAGCACGGCATCGAGAATGGCACAGCAACTGACCGATCGTGCCAGCGGCCCGATGCTGTCGAGCGAGAACGACAACGGCACAGCCCCATCGAGCGGCACGCGCCGCTGCGTCGGCTTGTAGCCGACGATGCCGTTATAGGCCGCCGGAATCCGGCAGGAGCCGCCGGTATCGGTGCCGAGCGCGCCATGCGCCATGCCGTCGAGCACGGAGACCGCGGCGCCCGAGGACGAGCCGCCGGGCACGTGGCCCTCGGCCCGGTTCCAGACGCCCTTTGGCGTGCCGTAATGCGGATTGATGCCGATGCCGGAATAGGCGAACTCGGTCATGTTGGTGCGCCCGATCACGACGAAGCCGGCCTTGCGCAGCCGCGCCACCGTGGGGGCATCCTGTTCGGCCGGCGAGGAATCGTCGAGCGCGCGGGAGCCGGCGCGCGTCACCTGGCCCTTGATGTCGAAGAGATCCTTGATCGAGACCGGGATACCGGCATAGCGCGAGGGCGCTGCCTTCACCTTGCGCAAACCATCCATCGCATCCGCCGCCACAAGCGCGGCATCCTTGTCGACATGGATGAAGGCACGCGGCCCCTCGCCGGCCGGATCGGCGATTTTGGCGATGCAAGCCTCGACCAGCTTGCGGGAGGTGGTGCGGCCGCTTTCGAGGTCTTCGGCGAGCTTCGTCAGTGTCGGAAAATTGGGCATGTCTGTCTCACGGAATATTTGCGCGCAATGTATAGCGCTGCCTCACTTCGACACAAGCATTGTGCGCATGATGGCATGCATGCGCATTGCTGGACCGTTGACGCGCCATGGTCGATTGTCGCATCAAGATCGCAACAGCCGGGCTTCGCTTGGCCTTGGGAGGACCTGCCGAGATGGCCGAACCGCGGCGCGCGCGACCGAAACCGACGCCGGAGACCCAGCATTTCTGGGACGGCACCAAGGCGGGCGAGTTGCGCCTGCAGCGCTGCGACGCCTGCGCGCATGTCTATTTCCCGCCGCGCCCGTTCTGCCCGTCCTGCGCCTCGCGCAAGGTCAGCATCTTCAAGGCGAGCGGCAAGGGCTTTCTCTACAGCTACGTGATCAACCACCGTCCCGCCGCGCCCGGCTTCGCGCCGCCTTACGCGATCGCGGTGGTCGAGCTTGCCGAGGGGCCGCGGATGATGAGCAACATCATCGACTGCCCGCAGACGCCGGAGGCGCTCGAACTCGACATGAAGCTCGAAGTCGCCTTCGAAGCTCTCGACGACAAGATCACCCTCCCCGTATTCCGTCCGGCGAAGGGATAGACCATGCGCAGCAACCAGGTTGCCGTCGTCGGCGCGGCCGAGACCACCGAACTCGGTGTCATCCCCAACGCCTCGCAGCTCCAGCTTCACGCGGACGCGGCGCTCAATGCCATTGCCGATGCCGGACTGAAGCTGTCCGACATCGACGGCTTCGCCACCGCGGTCGAAACGCCGCAGCAAGTCTGCCACTATCTCGGCATCAAGCCGACCTGGGTGGACGGCACCTCGGTCGGCGGCTGCTCCTTCATGCTGCACGTCCGCCATGCCGCCGCGGCGATCGAGGCTGGCCTCTGCAAGACGGTGCTGATCACCCATGCCGAGAGCGGCAAGTCGATGATCGGCAAGGCACCGCGTTCGATCCCCGCCGACAGCCTGCAAGGCCAGTTCGAGGCGCCGTTCGGCGTCTACGGCCCGCCCAGCATGTTCCCGATCCCCGTGCTGCGCTTCATGAAGACCTACGGCATCACGCACGAGCAACTGGCCTCGGTCGCGGTGGTGCAGCGGGAATGGGCGGCGAAGAATCCGCGCGCGATGATGAAGGATCCCATCACCGTCGCAGACGTCCTCAACTCGCGCATGATCGCCTATCCGTTCCGCCTGCTGCAATGCTGCCTCGTCACCGACGGCGGCGGCGCGCTGATCCTGACCTCGGCCGATCGTGCCAAGGATTTCCCAAGGAAGCCGGTCTACATCATGGGCACCGGCGAGAGCGTGGAGACGCCGATGGTCAGCCAGATGGAGACGTTCAACTCCTCGCGCGCGTTCAAGACCGCGGGGCCCCTCGCCTTCAAGGAGGCCGGCATCGCACATAAGGACGTCGATCATCTCATGATCTACGACGCGTTTGCGCATTTGCCGCTGTTCGGCCTCGGCGATCTCGGCTTCATGCCGCACGAGGAAACCGGCAAGTTCATCGCCGACGGCAACACGCGCCCGGGCGGCAAGCTGCCGCTCAACACCAATGGCGGCGGCTTGAGCTACATGCATTCGGGCATGTACGGCATGTACGCGCTTCAGGAGAGCGTGCGGCAGATGCGCGGTATTGCGCCGGCGCAGGTCGCCAACGCGAAGATTTCGGTGTGCCACGGCGTCGGCGGCATGTTCGCCGCGTCAGGCACGATCGTGTTTACGAACGAGAGGTAACGCACCGTCATTCCGGGGCGCGCGCAGCGCGAACCCGGAATCTCGAGATTCCGGGTCTGGTGCTTCGCACCATCCCGGAATGACGGGCAAAACAGGAGACATCCACATGAGCAAATCACTGCAAGACAAGGTCATCATCGTCACCGGCGCAGGCCGCGGCATCGGGCGGGAGATCGCGCTGCTTTGCGCTGGCGAGGGCGCCAAGGTCGTTGTCAACGATCCCGGCGTCGCCGCTGACGGCGCCGGCACGAGCGCCGCGCCCGCCGAGGAGGTGGTCGAGGAGATCAAGAAGCGCGGCGGCACCGCGGTTGCCAATTTCGAGTCGGTGGCCGAAGCCATTCCCGCCAGCAAGATCGTGAAGACCGCGACCGATCATTTCGGTCGGCTCGACGGCGTGGTCAACAATGCGGGCATTTTGCGCGACATGATCTTCCACAAGATGAGCGTGGAAGCGTTCGAGGCTGTCATCAAGGTGCATTTGATGGGCTCGTTCTATGTCAGCCACGCCGCGGCGCGGATCTTTCGCGAGCAGGAGTCCGGATCGTTCGTGCACTTCACCTCGACCTCCGGCCTGATCGGCAATTTCGGACAGGCCAATTACGCCGCCGCCAAGCTCGGCATCGTCGGCCTGTCGAAGTCGATTGCGCTCGACATGGGCCGCTTCAACGTCCGTTCCAACTGCGTCTCGCCGTTCGCCTGGACTCGAATGATCGGCACTATCCCGACCGAGACCGAAGCCGAGAAGGCGCGCGTCGAGAAGATCAAGCAGATGGGACCGGAGAAGATCGCGCCGGTCTGCGCCTATCTGCTCTCCGATGCCGCCAAGGACGTCTCCGGGCAGATCTTCGGCGCACGCATGAATGAGCTGTTCCTGTTCAGCCAGAACCGTCCGCTGCGCTCGGTGCATCGGAGCGAAGGCTGGACGCCGCAATCGATCGCGGAACACGGCATGCCGGCGCTGAAGGGATCGTTCTACAAGCTCGACCGCTCCGCCGACATCTTTCCCTGGGATCCCGTGTAAGCGAATTCCACTTTTGCTGCATTGCGATCTCCGGTTGTCCAGCCGGGGATCGCCCGCTTTACGCCCGATTGCAGGCGGACAGTTTTCTCCCAAGCAAAAAAATGGGAGGCGACTAATGACAAACCCACTGACCATCTCCACCGACGTCAATGAGCCTGTTCTCGCGCGCCGCACCCTGCTGAAGGGCGCTGCAGCAGTCGCGGCGACGGGCGTCACCATGACCGCAGCCCTGGGGGCGTCCGTAACGCCCTTGGGCCAGACGGGTGCACCGACAAGATCGACCGCGCCATTACCGTTGGGACCACTGCCGGGCAGCCGTTATCCGGACGCCCATTTGGAATCCGCCAAGAAGGGGCCGCCATCATTCGGGCCCCCCGGCTTTCCCGCCTTTGCCGGCACCATGGCGGTCGAGCGCGTCGCAACGGGCTTCCGCTGGGCCGAGGGGCCCGTATATTTCGCGGCCGGGCGATACCTGCTGTTCAGCGACATTCCGAACAATCGCATCATGCGCTTCTCGGAGGACGACGGCCACGTCAGTGTCTATCGCCAGCCCTCGATGAACTCGAACGGCAACACGATCGATCGCGAAGGACGCCTGATCACGTGCGAGCACAGCGGTCGGCGCGTGACGCGCACCGAACTCGACGGCTCGATCACCATCATTGCCGACAAATTCAACGGCAAGCGACTGAACTCGCCGAACGATGCGGTCGTGACGGCCGACGGCGCGATCTGGTTCACTGACCCGGCCTACGGCATCGGCGGCTTCTACGAAGGAATCAAGGCCGAGCCCGAGCAGGAGAAGAAGAACGTCTACCGAGTCGATCCCAAGTCCGGTGACGTCAAGGTCGTCGTTGACGACTTTGTGGAGCCGAACGGACTCGCTATTTCGCCGGACGAGAAGAAGCTCTACATCTGCGACACCGGTTTCACCGACGGACCGGACAATCCATCCCATATCCGCGTGTTCGATCTCGACGTCGCCGGGGCAAAGGTGTCGAACAGCAAGGTGTTCGCTGAGATGCCGAAACCGAGCATCACCGATGGCGTCCGCTGCGACACCGAAGGACGCGTCTGGTGCTCGGTGGGCTGGGGGGACGCAAACGAAGACGGCGTACGCTGCTATACGCCCTCGGGCGACTTGCTTGGCAAGATTCATATTCCGGAAACGGTCGCTAATTTGTGCTTCGGAGGTCAGCAGCGAAATAGGCTCTATATTTGTGGCTCGACATCGCTCTACGCCGTCTACACGAGCGTACAGGGCGCAATGAAGCCGTAGAGAATAATAGAGTGGCGAGTAGCGAATAATTTGGACGCGCGCCGGTTCGCTACTCGCTTCTCAACCCGTATTCCTCAAGCCCGCCGAGATGCCGTTGATCGTCAGCTGAATCCCGCGCAGCACCTGCTCGTCCGGGTTCTGCGCGCGATGCTCCTTCAGCAGTTCGACCTGCACATGGTTGAGCGGGTCGAGATAGGGGAAGCGGTGGCGCACCGAGCGCTCCAGCAGCGGGTTGCCCTGCAGCAGACGGTCTTGGCCCATGATGTCCAGCAGCGTCTCGATGCAGGAATGCCATTCGCGGCGGATACGGCCGAAGATTTTTTCGCGGAGCGCTTCATCCGGCACGAGCTCGGCATAGCGCGAGGCGATCGCGATCGAGCTCTTGGCCAGCACCATGTCCATGTTCGACAACAGCATGCGGAAGAACGGCCATTCCTTGTAGAGCTCTTTCAGGAACGGCATGCCCTTGTCGGGATGCTCCGCGATCCATTGCTCGACCGCGCTGCCGAATCCGTACCAGCCGGGCAGCATCAGGCGGCATTGTGCCCAGGAAAACACCCAGGGGATCGCCCGCAAATCCTCGATCGCTCGGGTCTTCTTGCGCGAGGCCGGGCGGCTGCCGATGTTGAGGGTCGCTATCTCGTTGATGACCGTGGATGCCCAGAAATAATCGACAAAGCCGTCGGTCTCGTAGACGAGGCCGCGATAGGCCTTGAAGGCGAGGTTTGAAAGCTCGTCCATCGCGGTCAGATATTCGCGCCGCGGCGCGCTCTGGCGCGGATGCAGCAGGCTCGCCTCCAGCGTCGCAGCGGCCAGGATCTCGAGATTGTTGCGGCCGACTTCGGCGTTGGAATATTTCGACGAGATGATCTCGCCCTGTTCGGTGATGCGGATCTGGCCGTTCACTGCCCCGCCGGGCTGCGCAATGATGGCGTCGTAGCTCGGTCCGCCGCCGCGACCGACCGAACCGCCGCGGCCATGGAACAGGCGCAGCCGCACGCCATGGCGCTCGAACACGTCGACGAGGCCGATCTCGGCCTTGTAGAGCTCCCAACCCGAAGTGACGAAGCCGCCATCCTTGTTCGAGTCGGAATAGCCCAGCATGACCTCCTGCACGCTGCCGCGGCTGTCGACCAGGCGGCGATAATCATGCAGCGAGAGCATGCGGTCCATGATGGTGGAGGACGCCTGCAGATCCTCGATGGTCTCGAACAGCGGCACGATGTTGATGGCGCTGCGCCCGGAGGGATGCACCAGCCCCACCTCCTTGAGCAGCACCGCGACCTCGAGCATGTCGGACATGCCCTTGCACATCGAGATGATGCACTGGGGGATGGCGTCCGAGCCGAACTTCGCATGCGCTTCGGCGGCGGCATGGAAGACGTTGAGCTCGCCCATGGTCTCGTCGCTGTACTTGACGAATGGCGACACCAGCGAGCGCGTCGAGCGCAACTCATTGGTGAGCAGCGAGATGCGGGCGTCCTCGCCGAGCGCGAGATACGACATGCCGGGGTTGGCGGCGTCCATCAGCTCGGCGATGGTGCGCTCGTGCACCGCCGAGTTCTGGCGGATGTCCAGCCGCGCCAGATGGAATCCAAAGCAGTCCACCGCACGCCGCAGCAGCCGCAGCCGGCCGCGGGCGATGACGCCGGCGTTGTTGGAGATCAGCGAGCGGTGCAGCACGTCGAGATCGGCCTTGAACTCCCCGACGCTGTCATAGGGAGCGCCCTTGCCGACCGGCCGACGGGTGATCTCGACCTGAAGCATTTCGGCCGTGGCGGTGAGGCGCGCATAGATGCCGGAGACCGCAAGACGATACGGCTCGCCGCTCCGATGCGGCGAGGTATCGGGCGAGCGCTCCGCGAGCGTGCGCAGCTCCTCGGAGACGTCGGCGAGATGCGCCGCGATCGACAATTCCGAGCCGAGCACGTGCAGCTCATTGAGATAGAACTGCATCACCCGGCTCGACTGCAGCCGCAGCGTGCCGCGCATGACGTCGGCGGTGACGAAGGGATTGCCGTCGCGGTCGCCGCCGATCCAGCTTCCCATGCGCAGGAACGAGGCGAGCTCGCCCGCGGCCTGCTGGCCGCCCTCCTCCAGCCGGTCCTCCAGCCCGTTGACCAGCCGCGGCACCTCGCGGAGAAACGTGTAATCGTAGAACGATAGGCCGTTAGCGACCTCGTCGAGCACGGTGAGCTTGGTCCGGCGCAGCAGATTGGTCTGCCACAGCGTCAGCACCTCGCGGCGGAGCTGCTCGTCGCTGGCGGCCGCCTCGTCCGCCGTCAGCGCGACGCGCTCGCGACGATCGAGCAGGCCAGCGACCTCCATCTCGCGGTCCATGGTGCTCTTGCGGCGGACCTCGGTCGGATGCGCGGTCAGCACCGGGCTGACCAGCGCGCTCTTGAAGAAGTTGCGCAGGGCATCGGCACCGATGCCCGCCGCCCTCGCATGGGCGAGCGTCTCGGCCAGCACGCCGGAGCCGCCGCCCTTGTTGGCGCGCATCTGCCGGATGTTGTTCTGGTCTTCGGCGATGTTGGCGAGGTGGGAGAAATAGCTGAAGGCGCGGACGATCCGCACCGTCTCCGAGGTCGACATGCTGTCGAGGATCTGCTCGAGCTCGCGGCGGGCGAGCCGGTCCTCGTCGCGGTGGAATCGGATCGAGGTCTGCCGGATGCGCTCGACCAGGTCGAACACATCGGCGCCCTCCTGGTCACGCACGGTGTCGCCCAGGATGCGACCGAGCAGGCGGATGTCGTCGCGCATCCGCGCATCCGCCTCCAGCGCCTGGACATCCTCGGGGCGGTTGGGGCGTTGGTCGGCGGTGTCGGATGGTAATGTCTGGAGGGACATGGCTCGCTCCCCTGGTTCGAGCTCGCTTGACTGCCCGGCTCAGCCGAGTGTGCGATATTTTTCTACCGCAGTGCAAGGTGAACTTCGTGGCGGCGCACACCGCCGGGGGCGGTCGTGTCCCGGACGCGCTGCAGCGCCCTTAAGCGTTGCTGCGCAGAGCCGGGGCACGAGAGATTTGCCTGTAACGCATCACTGCACACGTCCGCGGTCTCGCGGCGCGAGCGCCCGAGTTTTGCTGTCCGTTTCGCCCTCGTCGAGAAGAAGGGCGCAGGGAAGGCCGGGCGCCGGCTGGCACCCAGGGTCCGCACGCGAAAAACGCACGCGGGGGTGACCACAGGTGATGCCGGAACATCCGGCCTTCCCTGCGCAATGGTTTTACGGCTTATGGCGCGCTCTCCCCGGGGAGCGATGCACTATTGCCCCCGTCGCCTCGCGGATGATCGATGCGCGCACCCGGTCGGGCCGCACATCACCGCAAGCCTTGACGCACAGACCCCGGGCGTCAGGACCACACGCTTTTGCCGTCCGCGGACGTCCCTCCCCGAACATCCGGAAGCTTGCGCGTGCTCGCTCCCGAAGCCGAAAAGAAGCGCTGTGACAGCTCCGGGTCGTTCGCGCAGATCGTGATGGCTCACGGGGGTCGCCCGCCCTGCCACCTCGTCACGCGCCGGCGCTGCCGCGTCCATCGCATCCCGGCTCACGTATCGTGACGATCGCGAAACGCCCTTTTTAGCGGGCCAGGATGCCTGCGGTTTACCCGAAGAGATGAATTCGGTCAATCAGAATATCTGCGGGACGTGTGCTTGACCTGTATGTGGCGTGTTTTGCCTGTCAGGCAACGCGAGGGATTGGGGGCGTAGCACTGACTGTGCGGGCTCGCATCGCAGTGCAGAGCGCGTAGGATTGCGAAAGCGTTCATATGTTCGTCATCGGCGGACGGATCGATGGGTGCCGCTCACGCTCTCCCCCATCCTACGAGCTCAATCTGAGCGCCGCCTGATGCGCTGGTACAGCCAAAATTTGCAATCTTGGTACTGGTTTCGTGACCAGGCGCGACGCATCTAGCCGCTAGTACCGCGACCGAAGCGAACCCGATCGGCAGTCTCAGTACAAGCCGGTCAATGCAGACAGCGCAGATCGCGGACACTTCCACACTGCCCGGCAGTTTGTGGATAGCCGTTCTGCTTAAGCTGCCCGCAACAGTTGCATCAAGAGACAATGACCGAGGAGATAATCCCATGAAAGCGATCGTTGTAACGGAACGGGCCGCGGGAACGGCCGGGATGAAGCTGGTGGACCGGCCCGAGCCGCAGGCATCGATAAACGACGTCGTTGTTCGGGTTCATGCGTCGGGATTTGTTCCGACCGAGCTGACGTGGCCCTCGACCTGGACCGATCGCCTCGAGCGTGACCGAACGCCGTCGATTCCTGGGCATGAGTTGGCTGGAGTGGTCACCGCTCTCGGATATGGCACTACGGGGTTGTCGGTAGGACAGCGGGTGTTTGGCCTCGCGGACTGGTATCGCGACGGCACGCTCGCCGAGTATGTGGCGATCGAGGCACGCAATCTCGCGCCGCTCCCGGGCGACGTCGACTTCACGGTGGGCGCAAGCCTGCCGGTCTCGGGCCTAACCGCGTGGCAAGGGCTGTTCCAGCATGGCCGTCTCCAGGCGGGGCAGAGCGTCCTCGCACACGGCGCGGCCGGCGCAGTCGGGTCGATGGTAACGCAACTCGCACGAGAGGCCGGCGCCTACGTCATCGGCTCTGGACGCGCCGCCGACCGTCAGACAGTGCTCGACTTCGGCGCGAAGGAGTTCGTCGACCTCGACAACGATGCCCTGGAAGACATCGGCAAAGTCGACTTGGTGTTCGATGTCATCGGCGGTGACATCCAGAAGCGGTCCGCAGGATTGATTCGAGTCGGAGGAACACTGGTCACCATCGTCGGGCCCGCAGAGGCGCGACCCTCCGACAGCCTGACGGTCGACTTTGTCGTCGAGGCCGATCGTGCCCAACTGAGTGAGATCGTCCAGCGGGTGCGGGACGGACGATTGCGGACAAACATCGGCAACATCTCGATCTTCGACGATGCGATCACCGCCTTAAACCCGACCAGGCGACGCAAGGGGAATACGATCATTCGCGTTCGTCCCTGAGGGAGCATGCCCATCGATGCACGCAGCGTGCAGGATGGGCTGAGTCCTTGCGAAACCCATCATATTTCGTCATCGGCGGACGGTTTGATGGGTTTCGCTCAAGCTCTACCCCATCCCACGAGCTTAGGTCCTCAAGCTCCCGGATGTGCTTCGCGGTCCATATTAAACGTAGGTCACCCAACTCCGGTTTGGTGCAATCGTGACGGTTACCAGCGGTGATGGTGCCGCCAGCCATAATGATGGCCTCGGCCTCTGCCCCAGCCGTAATGATGACCACGGCCGCCGCGATGACCCCAGCCGTGGCCACCGCCATGTCCGTGGCCGCCCTTGACCTCGATGGTGTCAGTCTGAGACCCGCCCAGTGCGTCCGGCTTGGCAACGGGCATCGCCGAAGCTGAAGGTGAGGGTATTAAAGCAACGGTCCCCGCCACAAAGCCGACCAAGCAAAGCCACTTCATGCAATCGCCTCCCAATAAGAATGAAACCAAGGGCCAGCCGGCCGCGGCACATTGCGGCCGCGTTCGCTCCCGCTCGTCAACAATGAAGCCGGGAAAAAGTTGCAATGAAATCTGGCGCATTGCGGAGGGGCAGGAGACCTATGCCCGGTTGAAAGCAGTCGTGGTCCACTTCGAATCAGAAGCTGCCTTCACGCACTCCCGCTCCGTTAGGTCGGCAACGGGCGCAGCACACCTCGGATGGGTTGGGCCCTTGGGAAGCCATCATGCTTCGTCATCGCGGACGGTTTGATGGGTTGCTCGCGCTCTACCCGTCTTACGAGTTCTAGGCTGCCTTGACGGCCCTGATCGCGATCCGGCGGACGATTTCCGCAGCGATGTCGCTGATCGAGCCGATGAAGTCGACAGGCCCATCATATTCCGTCGCATTCAAAGGCATACCGCGCGTTGCGGCGCCGTGCGTCCCCAGCACCATCGTGACGCCGCCGGCGAAATGTATCGCCTCCAAGCCACGCGATCCGTCGTTTAGCTCACCGCGCAATACAACTCCGATCGCGCGCCTTCTGGCGTGAGCTGCGACAGACGTGAACAACAGGTCAACCGTCCGATTGCGATACTGGTCTTGCGGGCCCTCAATCAGGTGGACGCGGCTTCGCGCCGCCAGAGAAAGGTGCGCTGCAGGTTCGCCGACGTAGCAGACGCCAACCTCGAACTCCTCGTCCTCGTCCGGTATCATCACGGGCAGCATCGACCGGCGCGCCAGCACCTCACGCAGATAACTGATGCGGTCGCTGGGGCGATGCAGGACCACAAGCACGACGGCGGCCAGATTGGCAGGAAGCGCTCCGAGTAAGTCCCCCAAATCGCGCAAGCCCTCAGCACCGGAAGCGCCGATTGCGACAAAACAAGGCCCGAACTCATCCGCTCGATTTGGCTGCATGTCGCCAAAATGGCAGGCTGCACTGCGACAGGATTGATCTGCCTCAAGTTTGGTCCGAATGAGCTTGGATCGGGCTAGTCTCGCGACTTCACTAGAGAGCGCGTAGCATGGGTTGAGCACAGCGAAACCCATCATGCGCCCTCATCGGCGGACGGATGATGGGTTTCGCTGGCCCTTTACCCATCCCACGAGTTTGCTTCAAGCCGGCACGATCACCTTGCCGATCGGCCAGAGCGCGATGCCCGCGAGCTTGAGGTGGGCCCAGGCGAAGGGAATGCCGATGATGGTGATCGCGAGGGCCAGGGCGGTGAGGAGATGGCCGAGCGCCAGCCACCAGCCGGCCAGCACGAACCAGATGATGTTGCCGATCACCCCGAGCGGGCCGGTGCCGATATCCTCGACACCGGTGACCTCATAGCGGTTGACGGCCCGCGAGCCGAACGGCATCAGCGTGTAGACCGCGATGTTGAAAGCCGCCCGCGCCCAGGGCAGGCCGATGATCGTGATCGCCATGATGACCGCGGCGACCAGCCAGCCGAGCGCCATCCAGGCGCCGCCGATGAGGATCCAGAGCAGGTTCAGCAGGATGGAAACGGGAGCCATGGGATGATCCGAAGGTCGATGATCCCGTTCATATAACATGATCGCCGAGATCATGGTTCACGACCGCAAGTTGGCGCACGATTGCTATCGATGTCGTCGTCGCTTTGCGCGAGGTCGAGCGCAGCGGGCATCGCCGACCCTCCCTCGAAAGTGATCGTTACCGGGTAACTACGGTGTTCCCTTGCAGGAACGGACGCGCTATCGGAAATCGGCAATCGGGAAAAAATGGCATAGAGCGCAGCTGCGGAAGCGGCCGCTTCAGAACGCCTGTCGGTATTTTTATACCGGAAACAAGCAGTCCCCGTGTGTTGGAATTGAGTTTCGCAAAACGAGGAGGCTGAGTCTGCGGGGGGTGTCCTGCGCGCGGTCGACGATGGGGCTTTCATGAAAGTGGCAAACGAGGTCATCGAGCTGTTGGTGCAGTCTGCGGGCACATGGCTTTTTGAGGGCCACCGCTCCGGCTTGACCGACCGCGAATGGATGGCACTTCGCTTCCTGGCGCGCGCAAACAGATTCTCGAAAACTCCGAGCGCCCTGGCAACCTATCTAGGCACGACTCGGACGAGCGCATCCCAGATCGCCGCCGTACTTGCAGAAAAAGGACTGCTGACGCGCAAGGCGTCGACGGAAGACAAGCGCTCGATCGCGCTGTCCGTGACGCCACAGGGCACGAAGTTTCTCGATCGCGATCCGATCAGTGCCCTTCGGGATCAGGTTGTGATACTCGAGCTTGCCGACAGAACGCGACTACGCGATGCACTCCGGCAGGCCCTTCTCCGTCTCGATACTGCGCTAAGGCGGCATCATACAGACGTTTGCAGCGAGTGCATGTTCTTGGCAGAAAGAAGCAAGCAGAAGGGCAGTCACTTCGAATGCCGTTTGTTTCGAAAAGAACTGGCCCTCAAAGAAACAGAATTGCTCTGCACCCATTTCGAGAGGCGCACCTGAGCGTTTGGCAGCCTTTCCTGGCGGAGGCTTTTCGTCTGTCTTCGGTCAGATCTTCCGCCCCGCCTGCTCCCAATAGGGATCGCGCAGGCGGCGCTTGAAGATCTTGCCGGAATCTTCGCGCGGCAGCCCGGTGCGGATCTCGATGTGCTTTGGCACCTTGTAGTCGGCGAGTGAGGCCTTCAACCGCGCGCGGATATCGCCGGCGTCGAGCGCGATGCCCGGCTGCGGCTCGACAACGGCCATCAGCGCTTCGCCGAACTCGGCATCGGGGATGCCGAACACCGCGCAATCATGCACGCCGGGCACGGCGTGCAGCACGGACTCGATCTCGGCCGGGTAGATGTTGACGCCGCCCGAGATCACCATGTCGCGCTTGCGGTCGCAGATGAAGACGTAGCCGTCTTCGTCGATGTAGCCGACGTCGCCGGAGGTGATGAAGCCGTCGCGATCGATCTCGGCGCGCTTCTCCGGCTTGTTGTGATAGGTGAAATCGGCCATCCCGGCCATGCGCGAGTAGATCTCGCCGATCTCGCCGACGCCCAGCACGCGCCCGTCCTCGCCGATGAAGCGTAGCTCGGCGCCGGGCGAAATCCTGCCGACAGTGCCGGGCTTCCTCAGCGCGTCCTCGGAGGTCGCAAAGGTGACAGCGCTGGATTCGGTCGAGCCGTAGAATTCGTAGATCACCGGCCCCCACCATTCGATCATGGCGCGCTTGACGTCCGCCGGACAGGGTGCTGCGGCATGGATGATATGGCGCAGCGAGGAGACGTCATATCGCTTGCGCACGTTCTCCGGCAGCTTCATCAGGCGGATGAACATGGTCGGCACCATGAAGATGGTGTCGATTTTGTAGCGCTCGATCAGCTCGAGAAATTCTTCGGCCTCAAAGCGCGGCATCAGCACCAGTGCGCCGCCGAGTTTTCCCGCGCGGATGCCGAACGAGTTCGGCGCGGAGTGATAGAGCGGGCCCGGCAGGATCGTGCGGGCGCCGGGCTTGAGGCCATAGATCATCGCGCGCATGCGCTCGCCGGCGGCTGCCTGTTCCGGCGTCGGCGCATTGCGCCGTACGCCCTTGGGATGGCCTGTCGTGCCCGAGGTGTAGATCATGTTCATGGGCTGCGGCACGATCGGTCCGTCATAGGGCTGATGCTGCGCGAGCCAGGATTCGAAATCGATCGCGAAGTCCGGCGTCTTCAGATGATCGGGATCGATCTTGTAGCTGGACAGGATTTCCGGCGGCGTCGGCACGCTGAGCACGGTGACACCTTTCGGGATCTCATCGCGCAAGGCATGCAGCATGTCGGCATGGCCGATCAGCACGGAGGTGCCGGTATCGTTCAGGATGTAGTTGATCTCTTCCGGCTTGAAGTGCCAGTTGATCGGCACACCGTAGGCGCCCAGCCGCATCGCGGCGTAGGCAGCTTCGATAAAGGCGATGTCGTTGCGCATCAGCATGCAGACGCAATCGCCCTGCCTGACGCCGATCTTGCTGAGGCCAGCGGCGATGCGGTCGGCACGGTTGGCGACGTCGGCATGGGAGCGGCTGCGCTCGCCGGAGACGATGCCGAGGAAATTTGAGATTTCGCTCATTGTTGATTTTTCTTTGTTAATTAGTAGCGGTGCCAGTTGGTCGTCATCACCGGGCTTGTTCCGGTGATCCACGTTCTGCTTCGTCGCCTTGCCAAAGAACGTGGATGGCCGGGACAAGCCCGGCCATGACGGAGACAAGAGTCAGTCCGCAAATTTCGGCACGCGCTTCTCCAGGTTGGCACGCACCGCCTCGGTCTGGTTCGCGCTGCCGATCAGCTTCTGCTGCTCGACGGACTCGGCGAGCAGCGCGGGGCCCGGATCGACCGAGAGATTGTTGAGCAGGCGTTTGGCGGCGCGGATCGCATCGGGGCTCTTGCCGGCGATCTCGCGCGCGACGTCGAACGCGGCAGCGCGCGGGTCGTCGCAGATGCGCGTGGCGAGACCGTAAGCCATCGCCTCCTGCGCGGAGAAGATGCGGCCCGTGTAGGTGAGATCGCGCAAGATGTCATCGCGCACCAGTGAAGCCAGGATCGGCGTGCCGGCCATGTCGGGCACCAGACCCCATTTGATTTCCATCACCGACATCCGCGCATCGGGCGTGAGGAAGCGCATGTCGGCGCCGAGCGCGAGCTGGAAGCCGCCCCCGAAGGCGACGCCCTGGATTGCTGCGATCACCGGGACCGGAAGCTGGCGCCAGCCCCACACGGCCTGTTGCGCAAAATTCGCCTGGCCGTACGTGCGCGCGGTGAGGTCGCGATTTTCGCCACCCGGAATTCCGTTGCCGCCCTTTTCCTTCATGGCGGCAAAACGCCCCATGTCGAGACCGGCGCAGAAGGCGCGGCCTTCGCCGGACAGCACGACAACGCGCACGCTCTTGTCCTTCGAAAGCCGGTCCGTTGCGGCAACAAGCGCCTCGAACATGGCTTGATCCAGCGCATTCATCTTGTCCGCGCGCACCAGCCGCACGTCGGCAACGCCTTCCGAGATCGAGATCGAGACGCGCTCTTCCATGGATGAATTCTCCCCTGGTTCCCTGCTGTTCTTGTTCGGTGCCGCTTTACAGGAAGCCGGCGGCCGGATTTAGTCAATCGATCAATTAACCGACAATCGCGACAGGGGAAACAGCCATGTTCAAGGAAAATCTTCTGGCGGGACGGCGCATCCTCGTGACCGGCGGTGGCACCGGGCTCGGCAAGTCGATGGCGGCGCGCTTTCTCCAGCTCGGCGCCGAGGTGCATATCTGCGGCCGGCGCAAGATCGTCTGCGACGAGACCGCGACCGAGCTGATGGCCGAGTATGGCGGCCGCGTGAGCAGCCACGGCGTCGACATCCGCAACGCGCTCGCCGTCGAGGAGATGATCGAGGCCATCTTTCGCGACGGCCCCCTCACCGATCTCATCAACAACGCCGCCGGCAATTTCATCTCGCGCAGCGAAGAACTGTCGCCGCGCGGCTTCGACGCCGTCGCCAACATCGTCATGCACGGCACATTCTACGTGACGCATGCGGTCGGCAAGCGCTGGATCGCGTTGAAGCAGCCCGGCAACGTCGTCTCGATCACCACGACCTGGGTGCGCAACGGCTCGCCTTACGTGGTGCCGTCGGCGATGAGCAAGTCGGCGATCCATGCCATGACGATGTCGCTCGCCACCGAATGGGGCCGCTACGGCATCAGGCTGAACACGATCGCGCCGGGCGAGATCCCGACCGAGGGCATGAGCAAGCGCATCAAGCCCGGCGACGAAGCCGGCGCGCGCACCAAGGCGATGAACCCGATGGGCCGCGTCGGCACCATGGAGGAATTGCAGAACGTCGCCGTGTTCCTGATCTCCGGCGGTTGCGACTGGATCAGCGGCGAGACCATCGCCATGGACGGCGCGCAGGCGCTCGCGATGGGCGGCAATTTCTACCAGCTCCGCGACTGGAGCGACGACGATTGGAAAACCGCGCGCGAGAGCATCATGGCGCAGAACGAGAAGGACCGGGCGAAGCGGGGGTAGTTCGCTCTCTCGTGCCCCGGACGCAGCGCAGCGCGCCGCCTTCGGCGTGGTGCGCTGCTGAGCCGGGGCCCACGTTTCTTGCACGTCGATAGAATGGGTCCCGGCTCTGCGCAGCAGCGCGAGAGCGCTGCAGCGCGTCCGGGACACGAAACCGCCATTGAACTTCTCCCATCTTGTCATCGCCCGCGGATGACGCCACACTCCCCACCATAAAAACAAGACGTCACGGGAGAGACATGTCCACCACACAGCCATTGGCTGACCTCGCCGACATGGTGCGCGAGCGCGCCAAGAGCCGCGGCAACGCCATCGCCTTCGAGTTCGAAGGCCACGTCACCAGTTTCGCCGAGTTCGACATCAACACCAATCGCGTCGCCAATGCGCTGATCGCGATGGGCGTGAAACGCGGCGAGCGCATCGCCTATCTCGGCAAGAACAGCGACATCTATTTCGAGCTGCTGATGGGCGCCATGAAGGCCGGCGTGGTAATGGCGCCGGTGAACTGGCGGCTCGCGGGCCCCGAGGTCGCCTTCATCGTGAGCGACTGCAAAGCGCCGGTGCTGTTCGTCGGGCCTGAGTTCATCACCCAGGTCCGCCAGATCAAGGAGCAGTTGCCGGGCGTGCGCAGCGTCATTACCACCGAAGGCGGCGCACCGGAATGGCAGGATTTCACAGCCTGGCGCGATGCACAGAGTGGCGACGATCCCAAGGTGCCGATCGACCCCCGGGACATTGCGATCCAGCTCTACACGTCAGGTACGACAGGCAAGCCGAAGGGCGCGATGCTGTCGCATGCGAACTTCCTCAACCTCGTGCAGACCGGAAATGCCGAGGACAAGCCCGAGTGGAACCGGTGGTCGACCGACGACGTGTCGCTGGTCGCGATGCCGATCTTCCATATCGGCGGCTCCGGCTGGGGCGTGATGGGGCTCTATCACGGCGCCCGCGGCGTGATCGCGCGCGAGTTCGATCCGACCAAGGTGCTGGATTTCTTCGAACAGTCCGGCATCACAAAGCTGTTCATGGTGCCGGCCGCGATGCAGTTCGTGGTGCGGCAGCCACGCGCGAAGACGGTCGATTTCTCACGGTTGAAATACATGCTCTATGGCGCCTCGCCGATCCCGGCGGCGCTGCTGAAGGAATGCATCGAGATCTTCAAATGCGGCTTCGTGCAGATGTACGGCATGACCGAGACCACCGGCACCATCGTCGCGCTGCCGCCGGAGGATCATGTCGAGGGGCTGGAGCGGATGCGCTCGGCGGGCAAGGCGCTGCCGGGCGTCGAGATCGCGATCCTTGATGTCGACGGCAAGCCGCTGCCGCCGCGCGAGGTCGGCGAGATCGCGACGCGCTCGGGCTCCAACATGGCAGGCTACTGGAATTTGCCGGAAGCGACCGCCGCGACGCTGCGCGGCGACGGCTGGCTGCGCACCGGTGACGCCGGTTACATGGACGAGGACGGCTACCTCTACATCCACGACCGCATCAAGGACATGATCATCTCCGGCGGCGAGAACATCTACCCGGCCGAGGTCGAGAGCGCGCTGTGCGATCATCCTGACGTCGCCGAGGCTGCCGTGATCGGCATCCCCGACGACAAATGGGGCGAGGCAGTGAAGGCCGTCGTGGTGATGAAGCCGGGCAAGCAGGCCAGCGCCACCGACATCATCAATTTCACCCGCGAGCGTATCGCCGGGTTCAAGACGCCGAAGAGCGTGGAGTTTTTGCCGGCGCTGCCGAGGAATCCAAGCGGCAAGATTTTGCGGCGGCAGCTGAGGGAGCCGTATTGGGCGGGGAAGGACAGAAGGGTGAATTAGGCTCGCTTTGAGAAGCGATCGTGCAATCGGGAGCTCCGTCCATGGCGACATCTCTGGATTGCTTCGCTTCGCTCGCAATGACGGTGTGGAGGCAGATGCGCGCCTCTCTCCGCCGTCATTGCGAGGAGCCCTTGCGACGAAGCAATCCAGACTGTCTCTCTGGAAAGACTTTGGATCGCTTCGCTCGCGACAATCCCCTAATGCTTCCCCGGCCCCATATAGCCAAACAAAAATCCCGCCACCTTGCGGATCTGGATCTCCTCGCTGCCCTCAGTGATGCGGTAGCGGCGGTGGTGGCGGTAGATGTGCTCGAACGGCTTGTGGCGTGAGTAGCCCATGCCGCCATGGACCTGCATGGCGCGGTCGGCGGACTCGCAGCAGAGGCGGTTTGCCCAGTAGTTGCACATCGAGACGCGGTCGGAGAGCGTGCGCTCGATCTGCTCCTCGGTGAGCTTGTCCATCTCCCAGGCGGTCTTGCGGATCAGCAGCCGCAGCATCTCGGCTTGCGTCGCCAGCTCGACCAGCGGGAACTGGATCGCCTGGTTCTCGGCCAGCGCCTTGCCGAACGGCTTTCGCTCGCGCGCGTACTTTACACTTTCATTGATGCAGTAGACCGCCGCCCCCAATGAACTCGCCGCCTGCCGGATGCGGTTCTGGTGGACAAAACACTGCGCCAGCGACAGGCCGCGGCCGACCTCGCCGAACAGCGCGTCCTCCGGCACGAACACGTCGGTGAAGCTGACGCGCGGATGATCGGTCGGCATGTTGAAGGTCCACATGTACTCTTCGATCTTCACGCCATCGCTCTTCGCCGGCACCAGGAAACAGGTGATGCCGCGCGCATCGCCGTCATTGCCGCTGGTGCGCGCGAACAGCGCGCAATGCGTGGCAACATGCATGCCGGTCGTCCACATCTTCTCGCCGTTGATGATCCAGCCCTTGACGTTGTCGCGGGTCGCCGGCACTGCGCGCGTTTCCATATGGGTCGCATCCGAGCCGTGATGCGGCTCGGTCAGGCCGAAGGTGATGCGGTACTTGCCCTTGATCGAGCCGTCGATCATCGCCTTCTGGTCGTCGCGTCCGTAGCGGTCGAGCATGGTGGCGACAGGAAAGTTGCCGACGATGGAATGCTCGTTCTGGAGGTCGTTGTGCAGGCCGAGCCCCTTGGCGGCAAAATGCTCGCGGATCACGGCCATCCAGAGGTTGGAGCCATCCTTGCCGCCATACTGCTTCGGCACCGGAAACCGCAAATGACCGGCAGCGTCCGCGAGATCCTTGGCCTTGCGCAGCAGCGCTTCCCATTCGTGACGCGGCAGGCCGCCATTCTCGAAATCGGTGCGCGCCCATTCGCGACGATGATCGAAGAAGCGGATGTTATCGTCGGCCTCCTCCAGCGGCTTGATCTCGCGTTCGATGAAACGGTCGAGCTCTGCGAGATAGGCGACGAGATCGGCAGGCAGTGAGAAATCCACGGTTCTCTCCCGGATGATTTTTCGTTTTGCGTTAAGGCGCTATACGCACTTTTGCTTCTCACGATTAAGGTGAGAAGAGTCCGCGCAAGTCAAGCGATGCGAGATGTGTGAGAGGCGCAAGGCGCGCCCGCGCAATTCGATGGTGTTGAAACGCGCCTGCGCGCTAGTATAGCCGCAATATTCCTTCACGAGAAAATGCGGGAGCGACCATGGAGCTGAAGTTCTCGAAGGTGGAACGCAAGGGGCCGATCACGATCGTCACGCTGTCTCGGCCCGAGGTCTACAACGCGCTGCACACCGATGCGCATTTCGAGCTGCAAAAGGTGTTCGACGATTTCTCCGCCGATCCCGAGCAGTGGATCGCGATCGTCACAGGTAGCGGCGACAAGGCGTTCTGCGCCGGCAATGATCTGAAGTGGCAGGCAGCCGGCGGCAAGCGCGGCTGGGACAAGGGTGGCTTCGCCGGCCTCACCGCGCGCTTCGACTGCGACAAGCCGATCATCGCCGCGGTCAATGGCGTCGCCATGGGCGGCGGTTTCGAGATCGCGCTGGCCTGCGACCTCATCATTGCCTCGGAGAACGCGACCTTCGCCCTGCCCGAGCCGCGCGTGGGGCTTGCCGCGCTCGCCGGAGGCCTGCACCGGCTGCCACGCCAGATCGGGCTGAAGCGCGCCATGGGCATGATCCTCACCGCGCGCCATGTCAGCGCCAAGGAAGGTCTTGAACTCGGCTTCGTCAACGAGGTGGTGCCGCAGGGCGAGGCGCTCACGGCCGCGCTGCGCTGGGCCGACATGATCACCAAGAATTCGCCGATGTCGATCCGCGCCTCGAAGCAGGCAATTCAGAAGGGGCTTGGCGTGTCGCTGGAGAAGGCGATCGAGGAGCAGCGGGAGTATCCGGCGGTGAAGGCGATGGTGGCCTCGCAGGATTACATCGAAGGACCGAAGGCGTTCTCGGAGAAGCGGCCGCCGAAATGGATGGGGAAGTAAACTGTTTCCGTCATGGCCGGGCTTGTCCCGGCCATCCACGCCTCACCGCACGGCGCGAAGAACGTGGATGCCCGGGACGAGCCCGGGCATGACGATGTGGAGAGAGTAGCGCGCCTGCATCAACGCCGTCATTGCGAGCGCAGCGAAGCAATCCAGACTGTCTCCGCGGAGACGGTCTGGATTGCTTCGTCGCTACGCTCCTCGCAATGGCGAGGAGAGGTCTACCCGCCTCGCGACAGCTCGCGCTTGTACGACGCGTAATTCGGCTGGTCGACTGCGAGCTTGTCCATCGTGGTCGCCCACAGATGCTCGGCGAGGCCTGGCGTTGCGAGATCGACCTCGCCCTTGGCGATGCGCTCGGCGAGTGCGCGGTTGAGGTCGGTGACCGAGCCGTCCATGCCGAGCAGAGCACGCAGTCGCTCCACCTCCGCGGCATCGCTCCCCTCCTCCCGCGTCAACTGACGCGTCACGAGATCGAGGATGTTGATGGCGACGCGCAGCTTGAAGGCCTGATGGCCGGAGATCAGCGGCGTGATGTCGTTGCGGAGGAAATCGGCGACCGACTTGGTCAGCTCGACCGGGGTCGGTTCGTCTTGCATGGTCAACTCCCCCGCGGCGCCAGCAGCCGCAACAGATCGATCTCAGTCTCGGAAGCGCGACGGCCGATCATGGCGCGTTCCATCGAATGGTCCGGGCCTTCGCGAAACCGCTGCATCATGCCGCCGCACATGATGCCCCAGCGTAGCGTGCCCATCACCTCCCAGAAATTTACGCGCGCTGCATCGACCTTCCGGCCCGCGGCCTCATAGCCCGCGAACAGCTCCTCACGCGAACCAAACCCGCCGACCGGCTTGTCGATCTCGCCAAAGCGCCACGAGTTGACGCAGACCCAGCCGAGGTCCTCCATGGGGTCGCCGAGATGGGCGAGCTCCCAGTCGAGCACCGCGCGCACGCCGTCGGCACCGATGATGAGATTGCCATTGCGGAAATCGCCATGCACCAGCGTCGTCTCGGCGGCAGGGCCCGGGTCGCGATCGCGCAACCAGCGCAGCGCCAGCTCGAACACGGGTTTTGGCCAGTCCAGGCTGTCATAATCGCGCTCGAACTCGGCGATCTCCTTGCTCGCATCGCGACTGCGCAGCTCGGGCAATTTGTCCAGCGGGAGCCTGTGCAGGCCCGCAAGCACGCCGCCGATCTGCCGTGCGAGAAGCGGCCGCGCCGCCGCGAACTCGTCATCGCGAAGAATCTTGCGCGCGATGGTCTCGCCCTCGACCCGCTGCATGACGAAGCCGGTGCCGAGATCGTCGTCGGGCACCAGCACATGCATCACGCGGGGCGACGGCACGCCGGCCTCATAGGCGAGCTGCATCAGCTGCGCTTCTGCGGCAAGACCCGCCGCGCGCGTCGGCGCCGCGCCATAGCCCTTCGGTGAGCGGCGCAGGATTGCGCCGATCACGCCATTAGGATGCGCAATGTCGAAGCGCCAGGTTTCCTGGCTGGCCCCACCGGACAGCCTTGCCACGCCGGCGACACCGGTCGCGCCCGGGCACCAGCGCGCAACGCTGCGGGAGAGTTCGGCCTCGATCATTTGCCTTTGAACTGTGCCGGGCGCTTCTCCAGGAACGCACCGACGCCTTCGCGGAAATCATCCGTGTCGCCGGCGCGGAGCTGGCACTGGAATTCGAGATTGAGCTGATCCTCGAAGGAATTTTCCGGGCTGTCCCAATAGAGCTTGCGGATCAGCGACAGCGCGACCGTCGGGCCGCTGGCGAGGTCGCGCGCGAGCTTCATCGCCTCCTCCATCAGCACGCCGTCATCATAGACGCGGTTGACGAGGCCCCATTCCAGCGCCTTCTCGGCCGGGAGCCGCTCGCCCATCAGCGACAATTCGATCGAGCGTGCCTTGCCGATCAGCCGCGGCAAGAGCCAGGTCGAGCCGCAATCCGGCACGAGGCCTATACGGCGGAAGGCTTGAAGAAAGTAAGAGGACCGCGCGCATAAAATCATGTCGCCGAGCAGCGCGAAGCTCATGCCGGCGCCGGCCGCCGGGCCGTTGACCGCGGTCACGATCGGGCAATGCAGGTTGCGGATGCGGCGCAGGAAGGGATGGAAGCCAGTCTCAAGCGTCAGGCCGGCCTTGGTCTTCTTCGACTGGTTGTTGCGGCCCTGGAGATTCGCGCCGGTGCAGAACGCTCGCCCCGCGCCCGTCAGCACCACGCAGCGCACCTCGTCCTTCTTCTCCTCGATCGCGTCGAGCGCTTCTGAGAGACCGCCCAGCATGTCCACGGAGACTGCGTTCATCACCTCCTGGTGGTCGAGCTTGAGGACCGCGACCGCACCGTCGAGATCGAGCGTGACGTGTTTGAACTGCATGGTTTCCTCGTGAGTTGCGGCCTGCGCCAGTTTCGCAGACCGGAATTGCTTTTGCCGGAGCGCATATTTGATTTTTGGCGCGGTCTTGTCCATGGTGATCGGAGCATAGCAAGCAATCTTGCGCGCAGCGGCTGATGCGCGCATGCCAAAAAAACAGGAAACGCGCCATGAACCTTTTCGACCTTTCAGGACGGGTCGCCGTGATCACCGGCGGCAATGGCGGGATCGGACTCGGCATCGCGCAGGCGCTCGCCGGCCAGGGCTGCAACGTCTCGATCTGGGGCCGGAATGCTGACAAGAACAAGGCCGCTGCCGCGAGCCTGGCGGGGCTATCAGGCAAGGTCGACGCGCGGGTCTGCGACGTTACCGACCCGGCCTCGGTCAATGCCGCGATGAAGGCCACGCTCGACCTATTCGGTCGGGTCGACGGCTGCTTCGCCAATGCCGGTATCGGCGGCGGCGGCCGGCGCTCCTTCATCGAACGCACCGAGGAAGAATGGCGCACGATGTTTGCGACCAATCTCGATGGCGTGTTCCACGCGTTCCAGGCGGCCGCAAAACACATGACCCAACGCGCCGAGGCGGGCGATCCCTTCGGCCGGCTGGTGGCGACTTCGAGCCTCGCCTCGATCTTCGGCACCGCACGCAACGAGCACTACGCGGCGACCAAGGCTGCGATCAACGCCCTGGTGCGCGCGCTCGGCGTCGAGCTGGCGCGCCACGGCGTCACCGCGAATGCGATCCTGCCCGGCTGGATCAAGAGCGACATGACCTCAGGCCTGATGGCCAACGAGAAGTTCGTGGCCAACGTGATGCCGCGCATTCCGGTGCGACGCTTCGGCGAGGCCAGCGATTTCGGCGGCATCGCGGTGTATCTGATGAGCAAGGCCTCGTCGTATCACACCGCGGATACGTTCGTGATCGACGGCGGCTATACGGCGTTTTGATTCTTGTAGCCCAGATGGAGCGCAGCGCAATCCGGGACCGCCAAAGCAAACAAGACCCGGATTACGCTGCGCTCCATCCGGGCTACAAATCATAATGAGGGGAACGGCAGAATGTTTTCACACGTGATGATCGGCACCAACGACCTCGACAAGGCCAAGGCGTTCTATGACAATTTGCTGTCCACGCTCGAGGTGCGGCCGGCGCGCGTCGACGGCCATCGCATCTTCTACATCACCAAAACCGGCGTGTTCTCGGTCACGAAGCCGATCAACGGCGAGGCAGCGACGTGCGCGAATGGCGGCACCATCGGCTTTGCTGCCAACTCGCCGGAGCAGGTCAATGCATGGCATACGGCCGGAATCGCCGCCGGCGGCGTTCCCTGCGAAGATCCTCCCGGCATCCGCCAGGGCCCGGGCGTCAACCTCTATATTGCGTATTTGCGTGACCTCGACGGCAACAAGATCTGCGCGATGCATCGGATGGCGAGCTAGATCGGCATATTCAGTGTCGTCCCGGCGAACGCCGGGACCCATAACCACGGGGAGTGGTTGTAGCGCAAACTCGTAACTCCGAGTCTTCGTCAAACTCCTCCCTGTGGTTATGGGTCCCGGATCTGCGCTGCGCTTGTCCGGGACGACGCTGGAGAGTGTTCGCCCCCATTCAAACAACATTTCAAACGCTCGCGATATTCCATCGCGTGGCATGGCTTGCGTTGGAAAAATGCGCGCTCGCACTTCGGCGACGCCGCGACTATTCTCGCCTGCAGCACGATCTCAGCGCCCCCGGGAGGAACAATGACAAAACACACCTATATTCCCCGCACCACCAACTACACCCTCAATCCCGGCGACGAGCTCAACGACCTCAGGATGTCGGACCAGGTCCGGCCGCTCTATGATCACGTCAGGAAGTTCATCCGCGACACCGTCGAGCCGATGTCGATCGAATTCGCCAAGGCCGGCGAAGGCAAGCAAGACCGCTGGAGCTTCACGCCCAAGCAGCTCGAGGTGCTGGAGAAAGCCAAGAACAAGGCCAAGCAGGAAGGCCTCTGGAACTTCTTCCTGCCCGACGACGAGACCGGCCAGGGCCTGAAGAATCTCGACTACGCCTATATCGCATCCGAGCTCGGCAAGAGTCCGCTGGCCTCGGAGAGCATGAACTGCTCGGCGCCCGACACCGGCAACATGGAGGTGCTGGAGCGCGTCGGCACCAAGGAGCAGAAGGAGAAGTGGCTGAAGCCGCTGATGAACGGCGAGATCCGCTCGGCCTATGTGATGACCGAGCCGAACGTCGCCTCCTCCGATGCCAAGAACATCTCGACAAGCGCAAAGCTCGTCGGCGACGAATGGGTCATCAACGGCGAGAAATATTACATCTCGGGCGTCGGCGATCCCCGTTGCAAGATCCTCATCGTGATGGTGAAGACCAACCCGGATGCGGCGCCGAGCAAGCAGCAGTCGCAGATCCTGGTGCCGCGCGACACCCCCGGCGTCGAGGTGCTCGGTCCCATGTACGTGTTCGGCCAGGACCACGCGCCGCGCGGCCATATGCACATGCGCTTCAACAACGTGCGCGTGCCCAAGGAGAACATTCTGCTCGGCGAAGGCCGCGGCTTCGAGATCTCGCAGCTTCGGCTAGGCCCGGGCCGCATCCATCACTGCATGCGCACCATCGGCAAGGCCGAGAAGGCGCTCGATTTGATGGTGCAGCGTGGCCTCACCCGCGAAGCCTTCGGCAAGAAGATCGCCCATCTCGGCGGCAACATGCAGATCATCGCGCAGGCGCGCTGCGAGATCGAGGCGATGCGGCTGATGGTGCTGAAGGCCGCCAAGGCCATGGACGTGCTCGGCAACAAGGAGGCTCGTGTCTGGGTCTCCATGGTCAAGGCCATGGTGCCGGAGCGCGCCTGCAAGATCATCGATCAGTCGATCCAGATGCACGGCGCCACCGGCATCTCGCACTGGACCCCGCTCGCCGAAATGTACCAGGACGTCCGCCATCTCCGCTTCGCGGACGGTCCGGACGAGGTGCACTGGATGGTGGTGGGACGCCACGAGCTGAGCATGGCGTGAGGTCCTTCTTCCCCTTCTCCCCGCTTGCGGGGAGAAGGTTGGGATGAGGGGGAGTCTCCGCGAGGACGCTGTCAGTCGGACTCGCGGAGACTCCCCCTCACCCGCATTGCATCTTCGATGCAATCCGACCTTTCCCCGCACGCGGGGCGAGGTGAAGCGAGCACCACCTACGACGCGGTAGTCTCGCCGACCTTGTCCTGCGTCTTGGTCTCGAAATCGCCGGCATCGTGCCGCTCGTGGAGCTGGCTGGCGGGGTCGCCGGAGACACGGTTGACCATCCGGCCGCGCTTGACGGCCGGGCGCTTGGCGATCTGGTCGGTCCACCGCTGCACGTGCTTGTAGTCCTGCACGGACAGGAACTCGCCCGCGCCATAGACCAACCCCTTGGCGAGCGCGCCGTACCACGGCCACACCGCCATGTCGGCAATGCTGTATTCGCTCCCGGCGAGATATTCGTTGTCGGCGAGCCGGCGGTCGAGCACGTCGAGCTGGCGCTTGGTCTCCATCGCAAAACGGTCAATGGCATATTCGATCTTGGTCGGCGCGTAGGCGTAGAAATGGCCGAAGCCACCGCCGAGATAGGGCGCGCTGCCCATCTGCCAGAACAGCCACGACATCGCCTCGGTGCGGCTCTTGATGTCCTTCGGCAGGAAGGCGCCGAACTTTTCCGCGAGGTAGAAGAGGATCGAGCCGGACTCGAACACCCGGATCGGCTCCGGGCCGGAGCGGTCCATCAGCGCCGGGATCTTGGAATTCGGATTGATGTCGACAAAGCCGCTGCCGAACTGGTCGCCGTTGCCGATCTTGATCAGCCAGGCGTCGTATTCCGCGCCCTTGTGGCCGAGCGCCAGAAGCTCCTCCAGCATGACCGTGACCTTCACCCCGTTCGGCGTCGCCAGCGAATAGAGCTGGAAGGGATGCTTGCCGACCGGCAGCTCCTTGTCATGGGTGGGACCGGCAATGGGACGGTTGATGCTGGCGAACTGTCCGCCGTTCTCCTTGTTCCAGGTCCAGACCTTGGGCGGCACGTAGGCGGGGGTGTCGGTCATGCGAGGGCTCCGGCAAAAAGATGCGTGTGCATTAATTAGCCCACGGACGGCCGATGGCAAGCCCTGCCGGCCCTGCGTCCGGCGCGGGCCTCGCGACCGCGTCATGCGATCAGCCGTCACCATACCCTCGCGGGCTCCCGATTGACGACGCCTGCACGCAAGAACAGCGGGGGAATCCGGCATGGGATCGCCGACAGTGATGAGTTAGCGTCGTCACCGCTTCGCCAGCGAAAGCAACGAGATGCGCAGGCCGCCGGAGGGAACGATGAAATCGCCGATCTGCGACATGCTGGGCATCGATTTCCCCCTGCTCGCGTTCAGCCATTGCCGCGATGTCGTCGCCGCGGTCAGCCGCGCCGGCGGATTTGGCGTGTTAGGTGCGACCGTGCACACGCCGGATACGCTGGAGCGCGAACTGAAATGGATCGACGAGCACGTTGACGGCAAGCCTTACGGCATCGACGTGCTGATCCCCGAAAACATCTCGACCTCGGGCGAGAAGGACGTCACCTGGAAGAGCCTTGAAGCGCGCGTGCCACAGGAGCACCGCAACTACACGCGCGATCTCCTGAAGAAATACGACATCGAACTCACGACCACCGAGGTCGCCGACAACCAGCCGCAGCCGTTCGATGGCAGGACGGCGCTGGAGCTGCTGGAGATCTCGTTCAAGCACCCGATCCGCCTGATCGCCAATGCTCTCGGCGTGCCGCCGAAGGCGATGATCGAGATGGGCAGGAAGCACGGCGTGCCGGTCGCTGCGCTGGTCGGGGCCAAGGAGCACGCGCTGCGCCAGGTCGCGGCCGGCGTCGATATCCTCGTGGTCCAGGGCACCGAGGCCGGCGGCCATTGCGGCGAGGTCTCGACCATGGTGCTGGTGCCCGAGGTGATCAAGGCGATCAAGAATATCCGCGACGTGCCGGTGCTGGCGGCCGGCGGCATCATGACGGGACGGCAGATGGCGGCCTGCATGGCGATGGGTGCCGCGGGCGCCTGGACCGGCTCGGTGTGGCTTGCCACCGTCGAGTCCGAGACCACGGAGATCTTTCGCGAGAAGATGATTGCGGCGTCGTCGCGCGATGCGGTGCGCTCGAAGGGCCGCACCGGAAAGCCGGCACGGCAACTTCGCTCGGTGTGGACCGACGCCTGGGACCGCGCACCCGAGAGCCCCGGCGCATTGTCGATGCCGCTGCAAAGCATCGTCAGCCGCGACGCCTTCAACGCGATCGACCGCGCCGCTGCGGGCGGCAACGCGAAGGCGCGCGATCTCGTGAGTTACTTCGTCGGCCAGGGCGTCGGGCTGATCGACAGCGTGAAATCGGCCGGCGCGGTGGTGCAGGAGTTCAAGGAAGAGTTTGCCGAAGCCGTCGAGCACATGAATGCGCTGGTGGCGGAGTGATTGCCACACACCGTCATTGCGAGCGCAGCGAAGCAATCCAGACTACCATCGCGGAAAGACCCTGGATTGCTTCGCTACGCTCGCAATGACGAACAACTGACATCGTGAATTTGAAGCATGACAGACCAGAAAAATACCCCCGAAGACCGCATCCCCGTCATTGTCGGCGTCGGCGAGATCGTCGACCGCCCCAAGGAGATCACCAAGGGTCTCGAGCCGCTCGACCTGCTCGAACGGGCGCTGCGCCGCGCGGAAGCAGATGCGGGCGCAGAGCTGCTCGGCGAGGTGCAATCGCTCGACGTCGTCAACTTCCTGAGCTGGCGATATCGCGATCCGGAGCAGCTGCTGGCGCAGCGGCTCGGAATCACGCCGTCGCATTGCTATTACGGGCCGGTCGGCGGCGAGAGCCCGATCCGCAATATTCACGAAGCCGCAAAGCGCATCGCGCGCGGAGAATGCAGTGTGGCCGCCGTTTGCGGCGCGGAGGCGCAGTCGACCGCAACCAAGGCGGAGCGCTCCGGCGCGAAGCTGCCATGGACGCCCTTCGCCCATGACGTCGAGGAGCCGAAACGCGGCGCAGCGTTTCAGAAACCGCTGGCCGTGAAGCTCGGCGTGTTCCGGCCCGTGACCGTCTATCCGTTCTACGAAGCGGCATCGTCCGCCCATTGGGGCCAGACGCCGCGCGAGGCGATGGCGGAGTCGGGTACACTCTGGTCACGCTATTCCGAGGCCGCTGCGCAAAATCCAAATGCCTGGTTGAAGCGACGCTATGCGCCGGACGAGATCACGACGCCGACCGCCGACAACCGGCTGATTGCCTGGCCCTACAACAAGCTCATGGTCGCCAACCCCAGCGTCAACATGGGCGGTGCGCTACTGCTCACCAGCCTCGCCAAGGCGCGTGCGGCCGGCATTGCCGAGGACAAGCTCGTCTACCCGCTCGGCGGCGCCTCGGCGGAAGAGCCGCGCGACTATCTCCTGCGCGACCAGTTTTATGAAAGCCATCCGCAGAACGCAGTCTTGAAGGCCGTGATGGATTTCGCCGGCGGCGACGGCAAGAAGTTCGACGCGATCGAGCTCTATAGCTGCTTCCCGTGCGTGCCCAAGATGGCGCGGCGGACCCTGGGGCTGGATGGGGACGTGCAGCCGACCGTGACCGGCGGCCTCACCTTCTTCGGCGCGCCGCTCAACACCTACATGACCCATGCGGCCTGCGCGATGGTGCGGCGTGTTCGCGACGGCGCAAAGCTCGGCCTGCTCTACGGCCAGGGCGGCTTCGTCACCAAGCATCATGCGCTGGTGGTGTCGAAGGCCCCGCCGCGTGAAGCATTGGCACAGGAGACGAACGTGCAGGCGGCGGCGGACAGCAACAAGCGCGCGGTGCCGGAGTTCGTCACGGATGTCTCAGACAAGGGCAAGGTGGAGAGCTTTACGGTGCTCTACGGCCGTGGTGGCGATGTCGAGCACGGCGTGGTGATGTTGCGGACGGAAAACGACAGACGCACGCTGGCGCGGATTCCGGCGGGCGATACCGCGACGCTGGCGCATCTGCTCGACATGAACAGGACGCCGGTGGGTTCGCTTGGAGAGATCACGATGGCCGCGGATGGCGTACCGGAGTGGCGGGTGGTGTAGGCCTCGTAGGGTGGGTTAGCCGAAGGCGTAACCCACCTCTTTTGCTTGCTCGGAGACGAACAGTGGTGGGTTACGCTTCGCTAACCCACCCTACAGGACCGCCCTACCCCTTCGGCGCCTGCTTCTCCGACGCCGTCGCCGGCTTGCCCTTGGCGCCGGCGCCGGTCACGCGGACCTGGTCGCCGTCGGAGAGGCCGTCCGGTGGTGCGGTGATGACGCGGTCGTCGGGCGCGATACCCGAGGCGAGCTCGATCTCCTTGCCAAGATCGCGCGCGATGGTCACCGGCTTGAACAGCACCTTGTCGTCCGCACCGACGGTCGCAACGCGCAGGCCGCTGCCGTTGAAGATCAGCGCGCTGGCGGGAATGCTGAGCGGCGCGGTGTCGCGCTGCAGGCTGAGCTTCACGCTGGCGTAGCCGCCGGGCATCAGCTCACCTGCGGAATTGTCGAGACCAAGTTGCATGCGCGTCGTGCCGGAGGCGACATCAACCGCCTGCGAGGAAGCCTCCACCGTCGCCTGGAAAGTCCGGTTCGGATACTCCGGCAGCACGATGGCGGCCTTGGCGCCGATCTTGATCGCGGGCACGTAGTTCTGGGGAACGTTGATGTAGACGCGCAGCTTGGTGATGTCGGAGACCACGAACATCGCCGGGCCCGAGCCCCCGCCCGAATTGATCAGCGCACCGACGTCGGTGTCGCGCGCCGTGACCACACCGTCGAACGGAGCGGTGATCTTCTTGTAACCGGCCAGCGCTTCAAGGCGCTCGACATTGGCCTGGCCCGAGCGAACCGCCGCGTTCTTGTTGGAGAGATCGGCGGTACGCTCGTCGATCTCCTGCGCGGAGACGAAGTTGGAGGCAACCAGCGTCTTGCGGCGGTTGAGGGTGGCTTCCGACAGCCTGGCACTGGACTGCTGGCTAGCGAGGTCGGCGCGGGCCTGAAGCAGTTGCTGGTCGAGGTCGGGCGCCTCGATCTCGGCGATCACCTGACCGGCCTTCACCCGTGCACCGATGTCGGCGCTCCAGCTTTTGAGATAGCCGGGAACGCGGGCAAAGATCGGCGCGCGATAATAGGCTTCGAGGCGGCCCGGTAAATCGATGGTGGAATTGAGGGCCTTGGCGTTGGGCAGCGTCACCGCGACGCTGGGAACAGCCTGGTCATCGGTCCATGCCTTCAGTCTGGAGCCCTGCTCCTCGCGGGCGCGGATGCCGGTGCCCACGACCAAGCCTGCCGCGATCAGCGCCACCACGCCGAAAATGCCCAGTTTCCGGTGCGACACCGGGGAGCGGGGTTCAGTGGGCGACATGCGGAGACTCCGATGAGGCGGCGGCTTTGGCGCCTTGCTTCTTGTGGACCATGCTGAACACCACGGGAACAAACATCAACGTGGCGAAAGTTGCAAAGATCAGGCCGCCGATCACGGCGCGGCCGAGCGGCGCATTCTGCTCGCCGCCCTCGCCGAGTCCGAGGGCCATGGGCGCCATGCCGATGATCATGGCGAGCGCGGTCATCAGCACCGGGCGGAACCGGACGAAGCCGGCCTCGAGCGCCGCGGCGATGGGATCGCCGAGCTCTTCGTAGCGCTCGCGGGCGAACGAGATCACGAGCACGCTGTTGGCGGTGGCAACGCCCATGCACATGATGGCGCCGGTCAGCGCCGGGACCGACAGCGTCGTCTCGGTGGCGAACAACATCCAGACGATGCCGGCGAGTGCGGCGGGCAGCGCCGTGATGATCACGAAGGGATCGGACCAGGACTGGAAGTTCACGACGATCAGGAAATAGATCAGGACGACCGCCCCGAGCAGGCCGAACAACAGGCCGGTGAAGGCGCTGTTCATGGTCTGCACCTGGCCAAGCAGCACCACGGAAGAGCCTTTCGGCACCTCCTTGGCGGTGTCGGCAATCACCTGGCGGATGTCGGTCGCGACCGCACCGAGATCGCGGCCCGAGGTCGTGGCGAAGATCTGCACCATCGACTGGATGTCGTATTGCGAGACCACCGCGCTCGAGGTCGAGCGCCTGATGTCGGCGATGCCGCCGAGGATCGGCGACTGCGAATTGCCGGCGGCCGTGATCGGCAGCGTCTGAAGCGCGCTGAGCGAATCCATCTGGTATTGCGGCGTCTGCATCACGATCGAATAGGACACGCCGTTATCCGGATTGAGGTAGTAGGTCGGCGCCACCTGCGAGGAGCCGGCAAGGTTAACCACGAGACTGTTGGTGACGTCGCGCTCGGTCAGGCCGACATATTGCGCGCGGGTGCGGTCGACATCGATGTTGAAGGTCGGATTGTTCGGCGACTGCTGGATGCGCGCATCCGCGACGCCGGGAATCCTGCGGACCTTGGCCAGCAGATTGTTGGCATAAGCGAAGTTGGCGCTGAGATTGGCACCGCGGATCTGCAGGTCGATCGGCGCCGGCGCGCCGAAGTTCAGGATCTGGCTGACGATGTCGGCCGGCAGGAAGGCGAAGCTGACGCCGGGGAACAGCCGCGGAAGTTGCTCACGCAGCACGCGCACATGCTCATCGGTCGGCTTGTGGCCTTCCTTCAGCTTGATCTGGATGTCGCCATCCTGCGGGCCGATCACGCCGGTGTTGTTGTAGGTCATGTTGATGCCGGAGATCGGCATGCCGATGTTGTCGGTCAGCGTTTCGATCTCGCCCGGGATCAGCTTGCGGATCGCCTTCTGCACGTCGGCGAGCTGGTTCGCGGTCTCCTCGACGCGGGTGCCGACCTGGGTGCGGACATGCATCAGGATGTTGCCGGCATCGACCGCCGGGAAGAAGTTGCGTCCGAGGAACGGCACCAGCGCGAAGGACGCGCCGACCACGCAGAGGAAGCCGATCACGAACAGTGGACGGTGCGCAAGCGCGAGCCCGAGGAAATTGTGATAGCCGCCGCGAATGCGCTCGAAGCGAGCCTCGAAGCCGCGCTGGAACCACACCAGGGGATTGCGCGACTTCGGCGGGCCGTCCTCGTGATGGACATGTGCCTGCAACAAATAGTTCGCCATGGTCGGCACCAGCGTACGCGACAGCAGGAACGACCAGATCATCGCGAACATCACCGCTTCCGCCATCGGCACGAACAGGAAGCGCGCCACGCCGGTGAGGAAGAACATCGGTACGAACACGATGCAAATGCAGAGCAGCGAAACAAAAGCCGGCGTCACGATCTGGTTGGCGCCGTCGAGGATCGACTGCTCGACCGGCTTGCCCTGTTCCAGATGGTAGTTGATGTTTTCGATCGTGACGGTGGCGTCGTCGACGAGAATGCCGACCGCGAGCGCGAGGCCGCCGAGTGTCATGATGTTGAGCGTCTCGCCGATCGCCGACAGCATGATGATGGCGCCGAGCACGGAGAGCGGGATCGAGACCGCGATGATGACGGTCGAGCGCCAGCTGCCGAGGAACAGCAGGATCATGATGCTGGTGAGCAGCGCCGCGATCACGCCTTCGACCGCGACGCCTTCGATGGCGCCGCGGACGAACACCGACTGATCGCCGATGAAGCCGATCTTGAGCGCGTCCGGAAGCTGGTCCTTGACGTCGATCACCTTCTGCTTGATGCCCGCGATGATGTCGAGCGTCGAGGTCGCGCCCGCCTTCAGCACCATCATCAGCACCGAGCGGTTGCCGTCGACATGGACGATGTTGGTCTGCGGCGGGTTGCCGTCCCTGACGGTCGCGACGTCGCGCACATAGACCATCGCGCCGTTGACGGTCTTGATCGGGAGATTGCCGAGCTCCTCGAGCTTCAGCGGCGAGTTGTTGAGCTGAATGATGTATTCGAACTGCCCGATCTTCTGGGTGCCGACAGGCGTGATCAGGTTCTGGGCCGCAAGCGCATTGGCGACGTCCTGGCCGGACAGGCCCCGGGCCTGGAGCGCGGTGGGGTCGAGGTCGATCTGGACCTGGCGCTGCTTGCCGCCGAACGGATAGGGGATAGCTGCGCCAGGCACGGTGACCAGCGGCGTACGGAGCTGGTTGATGCCGATATCGGCGAGGTTCTGCTCTGTCAGCCCGTCACCCGACAGCGCCACCTGGACGATCGGCACGGTGGAGGCGGAGTAGTTCAGGATCAGGGGCGGCGTCGCGCCCGGCGGCATCTGCTTGATCAGCGTCTGCGAGATCGCGGTGACCTGCGCATTGGCGGTGCGGATGTCGACGTTCGGCTGGAAGAATATCTTGATAATGCCAAAGCCGTTATAGGAATTGGCGGTGATGTGCTCGATGTCGTTGACCGTCGTCGTCAGCGCGCGCTGGAACGGCGTGGTGATGCGGCCCGACATCTGGTCGGGCGGCAGGCCGGTGTATTGCCAGACCACGCCGATCACGGGGATGCGGATGTCCGGGAAGATGTCGGTCGGCGTCCGCAGCGCCGCCAGCGGTCCGATGATCAGAAGCAGGAGCGCGAGCACGACAAACGTGTAGGGCCGGCTCAGGGCAATACGGACCAGAGCAATCATTCGTTGGGCAATTCCAGATCAGGGACAGGAAACACCGCCCCCGCGGGTTCCTCGGCTGATTTACCTGAAGACCGCCCAAATGGCCAACGACGCCGCGTCACGTGCGGTAACTTCCCTGCTATCGCACTGCGAAATCGCATTCCAGATATGCAGCTCATGCCCGAAAGATGACAGAAGCCGCTGTCCCCCGCGTAAAAAAAGCGGCGCCCGAAGGACGCCGCTTTCAGGAATTTCGTGCCCGCCGGCCTAAGCGGCGCGGACGTTGGTCAGGAACTTGCTGACCTCGGTCTTGAGCCGGCCGGAGTCGTTGGACAGCATCTGCGCCGCCGACAGCACCTGTGAGGAAGCCGTGCCGGTCTCGGTTGCGCCGCGCTGCACGTCGGTGATGTTGGATGAGACCTGCTGGGTGCCCTGCGCCGCCTGCTGGACGTTGCGGGCGATCTCCTGGGTCGCCGCGCCCTGCTCTTCCACGGCCGCCGCGATCGCTGACGAGATCTCCGACAGACGCTCGATGGTCGACGAGATCTCCTTGATGGCGCCGACCGAGTCATTGGTCGCCGCCTGGATGCCGGAGATCTGCTGGCCGATCTCACCGGTGGCCTTCGCGGTCTGCTCGGCGAGCGCCTTCACCTCGGAGGCCACCACTGCAAAGCCGCGGCCGGCTTCGCCGGCACGTGCGGCTTCGATGGTCGCGTTCAGCGCCAGCAGGTTGGTCTGGCCGGCGATGGTGTTGATGAGCTCGACGACGTCGCCGATGCGCGAGGCCGCCTTCGAGAGCTCGCTGACGCGTTCGGTGGTGGAGCGCGCCTGGCCGACGGCATCGCCCGCCATCCGCGCCGATTCCTGCACCTGGCGGCTGATCTCGCTCACCGATGAAGCCATCTCCTCGGTCGCCGAGGCCACCGACTGCACGTTGGTCGAGGCTTCCTCCGACGCTCCGGCAACCGTGGTCGCCAACCGCTGGGAGCGGTCGGCGGTCGAGGTCAGCGTCGAGGCGGAGGCCTCTAACTGGGTCGAGGCCGACGATACGGTCTGGACGATCTCGCCGATCATGGTTTCGAATTCGCGGGTGATGTTGTCGACGCGACGACCGCGCTCGATCTTGGCTTCCGCGTCGGCGGCGGCAGCCTCGTCGGCGGCCTTCTTGGCGATCAGCGCTTCCTTGAAGATCTGGAGCACGTCGGCCATGGCGCCGATTTCGGTCTTCTCGCCGCGATGAGGGACTTCGGCGGAAAGGTCGCCCTTGCCCAGCGCCTGCATCGGCTCGGTAATCGAGTTGATGCCGTTCGAGACGTCCTGGACGAGGTAGAAGCCAACGCCAATCCCGATGATGACGGCCGCGCCGAGAATGATCGAGACCAGCATGAAGGCATAATTGTAGCTATCTGCAGCGTCCTGAGCCGCCTGGTCTCCACCCTTGGTGTTCAGCTCGATGTCCTTCCTCAGGACCTCGTCGGCCTGAAGCCCGATCTTGTTGACCGTCTTCGTGTTCAGCTCATGCGCTTCGTGCGGGACCTTGCCCGCGTCCTTGCGCGACAGCGCCATGACCTCCTGGGTGCCCTTCTTGTACTCCTCCCAGAGCTTCGACCATTCTCCGTAGAGCGCCCGTTCTTCAGGCGAGGTGATCATGCCTTCATAAGTTTTGCGAAACTTCATGTTGGCCTCGATCACGGTCGCGAGCGTCTTTTCCATCGCGAGCTTCTCGTCCAGCGTTTCCGATAGCATATGCTCTCGGATGACGTTGCGGTAAGTGATCACGCCGGCACGCAGGTCGCCGAGCACGCGCACGCTGGGCATCCAGCTCGTGGTGATGTCGACGGTGTTGGCATTCATCGACCGCATCTTCATGACGGCGAGCAGACCCATGCCGGCCATCGCGACCAGCAGGAACGCCACGACACTGATGATCTTGGCGCGAATGGAAATGGTGGCGAGCATATGGAGTCTCTTGTGCTGGCGCGGCGGCGCGTCCGGAAATTTTACGAATCAACCTAAGGGAGCAGCACCGACATCCAACACGAAAGCACCTGAGCAGATGTTAACGACGACTCCGTACGAGTACGAAGCCCGAAACAAATGAACAGGGCGCTAAAAATGCCCTGCGCTCAGCGCATGAGCCCAAGCGCGTCGGAGAAAAACTCCGCGCCGCCGAAGTTTCCGGATTTCAAGGCGAGCAACATGTCGCTTTTTTCAGCACCGACCGCGCGCAGCACCGGAACGCCCGCCGCGATCTCCGCTCCCACGAGAAAGCCGGGAATCCTCAACCGATCGACCACGGCGCCGGATGTCTCTCCGCCGGCAACGACCAGGCGCTTGACGCCGGCTTGCACCAGACCCTCGGCGATGTCGGCCATCGCCTGCTCGATGGCATGACCGGCCGCGTCGCGACCATGGCGCGCCTGGAGCGCGGCGACCTCATCGGGCGTCGAGCTCGATGCGATCAGAACCGGACCGTCCGCCAGTCGCGGCTTCGCCCAGGCCAGCGCGCGCTGCGCCTCGTCCTCGCCCGTAGTTATACGGTCCGGATCGAGATGCAGCACCGGCATGACACGCTCCGCATTGGCAATCTGCTGAAGCGTCGCCTGCGAGCAGCTTCCGGCAAGGCACGCCGCCGGTCCTCCGATCGCTGCCCCCGCCTCGCTGCTCGCCGCGGTCGATGTGACCTTGCCTGTCGAGACCAGCGCCCGCGCCAGCCCAAGACCCATGCCGGAGGCGCCGACCGACACCCCATGCTGGACAGCCACGAGGCCGATGGTCTCAAGGTCGCGGTCGAACACGGCGTCGATGATCGCCGCGCCAACGGCCTTGCCGGCGAGTTCGGCCAGCCGCGCCCGCACGGCATCCGCGCCGCGCGTGACGGTGGCGAGGTCGACGAGGCCGATTTGCGTCCTGCTCTGGCGCGCCAGCACGCGCACCAGGTTGGAATCGTGCATCGGGTTGAGCGGATGGTCCTTCAGCGGGCTCTCATTCAGCGGCACGGCGCCGACGAACAGATTGCCCTGGTAGACGGTGCGGCCGGTCTCCGGAAAGGCCGGCGTCACCAGCACGGTCGCCTCGCCGCAATCGGCGCGCAGCGCGTCCATCACCGGGCCGATGTTGCCGGCATCGGTGGAATCGAAGGTCGAGCAGATCTTGAAGAGTACGTGGCTCGCACCGCGGCCGCGCAGCCATGTCTCGGCCGCGCGCGAGCGCGACACGGCAAGGCCGGCCTCGATCGAACGGCTCTTCAGCGACACCACGACGGCGTCGACCTCGGGCAGCGCAAGATCGTCCGCGGGCACGCCGATGGTCTGCACGGTGCGCAGGCCGGCGCGCGTCAGCGTGTTGGCGAGGTCGGAGGCGCCGGTGTAGTCGTCGGCAATGCAGCCAAGAGATATTTTCGCTGCAAATGTCACGGCTTCACTCCCGCATAAGGCCTGAACCAGGCAAGGCCGTCGGTGGTCTTGCCGCGCGGATTATATTCGCAGCCGACGAAGCCGGCATAGCCGAGCCGGTCGAGTTCGTCGAACAGGAACGGATAGTTCAGCTCCTCGCCGTCAGGCTCGTTGCGCGAGGGGATGCTGGCGATCTGGATGTGGCCGATGAGCGGCATCATCTCGCGCAGCCGCATCGTGACGTCGCCATGGATGATCTGGCAGTGATAGATGTCGAACTGGAGCTTGAGGTTCGGAAGCCGCAGCTCCTGGATCAGGTCGCGCGCGAATCCGAAATCGTTGAGGAAATAACCGGGCACGTTGCGCGCATTGATCGGCTCGAGCACGATGTCGATGCCGTGCGGCGCAAAGAACTCGGCGGCCCACGCCACTGATTTGTAGAACGCCTCGATGGCGACGCGCTCGCCGCGGTTGGCGATGCCCGCCATCAAATGCAGCCGCTTGACGCCGGTCGCCTTGGCGTAGGGCAGCGCCGTCTCCAGGCTCGCCTTCAGCTCGGGGAATCGCGACGGGAGTGCCGCAAAGCCCTTCTCGCCGGCATTCCAGTCGCCCGGCGGCAGATTGAACAGCGCCTGGGTCAAGCCGTTGCGCTTGAGCCGCTCGCCGACCGCCTCGGCCGGATGCTCATAGGGAAAGAGGAACTCGACGGCGGTGAAGCCGGCCGCCGCTGCGGCGTCGAAGCGGTCGAGGAACGGCACCTCGGTGAACATCATCGAGAGATTGGCGGCAAAACGGGGCATGGGAATCCTCTTGTCTATTTGTCGCCGGGCAGCTTGACGCCCGTGACCTGCGCATACATTCGTGCCACCGAGGCGTCGTCGTCGCGGCCCATACCGGCGGCTGACGTCATCAAGAACATCTGGAGCGCTGCGGCGGAGACCGGGACCGGGAATCTGGCACTGCGCGCCATGTCCTGGATGATGCCGAGATCCTTGACGAAGATCTCGACCGCACTGCGCGGCGTGTAATCGCCGTCGAGCACGTGCGGCATGCGGTTCTCGAACATCCAGGAGTTTCCGGCGGACGCCGTGATCACCTCATAGACCTTGCGGATGTCGAGACCCTGCTTGGCCGCAAACGCGATCGCCTCGCTGGCCGCGGCGATATGCACGCCGGCGAGCAACTGATTGATCATCTTGAAGGCGGCGCCCTGGCCTGCGGCATCGCCGAGCTCGTAGAGCTTTGCGGCCATGGCATCGAGCGCGGGCCGCGCTTTCTCAAACGCAGCCGGACTGCCGGAGGCGAGGATCGTCAGCTCGCCCTGCGCTGCGCGCTGCGCCCCGCCGGAGATCGGCGCATCCAGATAGTGCCGGCCGGTCGCCTCCAACTGCTTGGCGAGACGCCGCGCCACGTCGGGATCCATGGTTGCCGACGACAGGAAGACGCTGTCCTTGGCCATGGTTTCGGCGACGCCATCCTTGCCGAACAGGATCGTCTCGGTCTGCGCGGCATTGACGACGACGCTGACGACGATGTCGGCGCCCTTGGCGGCTTCAGCCGGCGTCTTGGCGCCCGCGCCGCCCTCCGTCACGAAACGCGCGACCGCATCAGCCGAGACGTCGCAGCCGGTGACGACATGACCGGCGCGCTTCAGCGAGGTCGCCATGCCAAACCCCATCGAGCCGAGCCCGATGACGGCGATGCGCTGATTCTGTGACGTGGAGGCGGACATACAACTGATCCTTGCGACGTTTCCCGGAGGGCCGCCCTTTGCGGCAGCTTGGCAACCGAATAACACGGCTTGGCCGCGCTGCCAAAGCGTGAGACAAACGGACATGACGGCCATGAGCAACGAGACGCGGCTGCGCGAAGACATTTGCCGCTTCGGACGGTCCCTGTTCGAGCGTGGGCTGACGCCCGGCTCCTCCGGCAATATCAGCGTCAGGCTGGACGGTGGCGGCTGGCTGGTGACGCCGACCAATGCCTCGCTCGGCTTTCTCGATCCCGCAAAACTGTCGCGGCTGGACGATCAGGGCCGATTGGTTTCGGGCGATGCGCCGACCAAGGAAGTTCCGCTGCACACCGCGCTCTACGCCACGCGCGGGAGCGCAAGGGCGATCGTGCATCTGCATTCCACCCATTCGGTCGCGCTGTCGATGCTCCCGGAGATCGACCCGCGCGCCGCGCTGCCGCCGATGACGGCCTATTATCTGATGAAATGCGGCGCCACCGCGCTCGTGCCTTATTACCGCCCCGGCGATCCCGCGGTCCCCGATGCGATCAAGGGGCTGGCGGGGAAATATTCATCGGTGCTGCTCGCCAATCACGGTCCGGTCGTTGCCGGCGATACGCTGGAAGCCGCGGTGTTCGCGACCGAGGAGCTGGAGGAGACGGCGAAGCTGTACCTGCTGCTGCGCGGGATGAACCCGCGGTATTTGTCTCCGGAGCAGGTGACGGATCTGGTGAAGGTGTTCGGGGTATCGCTGCCGGAGCATGGGCACTAACCACACGTACCGCCGTCATCCTGAGGTGCGAGTGGCGCGATGCGAAGCATCGTGCCGGGAGCCTCGAAGGATGGGCTACAGGCGCTTGCGGCTCATCCTTCGAGGCGCGCGAAGGGCGCGCACCTCAGGATGACGGTAGAGATTGCTGCGGCAGTCTAGTTACAGCCCCAGATACGCCTTGCGCACGTCCGGATTGCCCTTGATCTCGCTTGCTGCGCCCTGCATCAGCACGCGGCCGGTTTGCAGGATGTAGGCGCGGTCGGCGATTTCCAGGCACTCCGCCATGCGCTGCTCGACAATCAAGACTGTCATGCCGGCATCGCGGATGCGCTTGACGGCCTGGAAGATCTCGTCGACCAGCTTCGGCATGATGCCCTGCGAGGGCTCGTCCAGCATCAATAGCCGCGGGCGCGTCATCAGTGCGCGGCCGATCGCGAGCATCTGCTGCTCGCCGCCGGAGAGCGTCTCGGCGCGCTGGTCAAGGCGTTCCGAGAGACGCGGAAACAGCTGGAACACGAGATCGAGCGGACTCTCGCGGTCGGCCTCGCCGCGGTAGAGATAGCTGCCGAGGCGCAGGTTGTCGCGCACGGAGAGGCGCGGAAACAGGCGGCGGTTCTCCGGCACATAGGCGATGCCCGTGGCGGTGATATGATGCTGCGCCATGCCGTCGAGGCGCTTGCCGTCGAACGTCACCGTGCCCGAACGCGGTCGCTCGGCGCCGGCGATGGATTTTAGCAGCGTCGACTTGCCCGCGCCGTTGGCGCCGGCGACGCAGACGATCTCGCCCTTGGCGACCTCGATGCTGACCGCGGAGATCGCGACCAGACCCTGATAGGCGGTCGTGACTTCACGCACCGACAGCATGACGATCTCCCAGATATGCGCTGATCACCTTGGGATCGCGGACGATTTCAGTGGGCTTGCCCTCGACCAGCACCTTGCCGAGGTCAAGCACGATGGCGCGATCGACCAGCGGCATCACGATCTCCATGACGTGCTCGACCATCAGCACGGTGATGCCGGCATCACGCACCTTGCGCACCAGCGCCACACCGGTCTGCGCCTCTGTCGGCGTAAGACCAGTGAGGACTTCGTCGAGCAGCAGCAGCTTTGGTTCGGTCGCAAGCGCGCGCGCGACTTCGAGGCGGCGCTTTTCGGCCGGCACGAGGTCGCTCGCGAGCACGTTGGCCCGCGCGGCAAGGCCGGTGAATTCCAGCACCTCATGCGCCTTGCGGCGGGCCTCGCGCATCACGGTGTTGCGCACGAGCGCACCGACGATGACGTTGTCGATGACAGTCATGGTCTCGAAGCTCTTGACGACCTGGAAGGTGCGACCGACGCCGCGCTGGCAGCGCTCGGCGGCCGGCATGCTGGTGACATCCTCGCCGTCGAACCAGATCGAGCCTTGCGTCGGCGGCAGCACGCCGGCGATGAGATTGAACAGCGTCGACTTGCCGGCGCCGTTCGGGCCGATCAGGCCGACGATCTCGCCGCGGCCGACCGAGATCGAGACGTCGCTGTTGGCGACGAGGCCGCCGAACCGCTGCCAGACGCCGCGGGTTTCAAGCAGCGGGGTCATCGCGTCGCTCCCTTCCGCTTCGCACGAGAGAACAGGCTCACCAGACCCTGCGGCAGGGCGAGCGAAATCAGCACGATCAGCGTGCCGTAGACGATCAGGTCGACGCCGCGGCCGGAGCCGCCGATATAGGAGCGCGTCAGCTCCGTCATCGGGATCAGGATGGCCGCCCCCAACACGGGCCCCCAGAGAGTGCCGATGCCGCCGAGCACGGCCGGCAACGCCATCAGCAGCGAGAACTGGAAGCCCATGACGCTTTCAGGATCGATATAGGCAAGAAACTGCGCATAGAAGGCGCCGCCGATGGCAACGAGGAAAGCGGAGACGGCAGCCGCGCCCATCTTGGAGTTGAACACGACGACGCCGAGGCTCTCGGCCGCTTCCGGATTGTCCTTCACCGCGCGCCACCAGAAGCCCCATTTGGAGTCCTCCAGCCACCAGGTGACGAACCAGGCGAGGCTACACAGCACCAGCGCGAAATAGAAGTATGGCAGCTTGCTGCGCATGAACTGGAATTTCAGCCAGCTGTCGCCGCGCACCGGAATGGTGATTCCCATCGCGGCCCCCGCCCATTCCCAGTTCTGGAACAGCAGCAGCCCGATCTCGGCGATCACGATGGTCGCGATCACGAAGTAATGGCCGCGCAAGCGGAAGAAGGGATAGCCGAGCCCCATCGCGATCGCGGCCGCGACTGCGCCGCCGGCGAGCATGCCGAACCATGGCAGCACGCCGAACTTGGTGAACAGGAGCTCGGTGGTGTAGGCGCCGATGCCGAAATAGAGCGCATGTCCCAGCGAGATCTGCCCGCAATAGCCGGAGAGAATATTCCAGCTCTGCGACAGCGCCGCATACATCAAGGTCAGGATCAGGATATTCTGGACGTAGACGTCCTTGATGAACAGGGGAGCGAGCGCCGCCAGGGCGGTCAGCACCGCGGCGATGATGAGGTCGCGGCGGCGCCGCGTGGCGAAATCCTTGTCCATCACATCGATCCGAACAGGCCGCGCGGCCGGATGAAGACGACCAGCAGGTAGACAGCGTAAATGCCGACCGATTTCAGCGACGGCGGCAGCACCAGCGCGGTCGTGGCCTCGACGAGGCCGACGATGATCCCGCCGGCGAAAGCGCCGAACACGCTGCCGAAGCCGCCGAGCGCGACCGTGACGTAGGCGATCAGCGCAAAGGATGCGCCGACGTCAGGATAGATATAGAAGAAGCTCGCCATGATCGCTCCGGCAAGGCCGACCAGCGCGGCACCAAGCCCCCAGCCGAGCGCGAACACGCGATTCTTGTCGATGCCGACGAGGGCCACCGCGCCGGGATCTTCACGGGTGGCCTCCAGCGCGCGACCGAAATCGGTGCGATGGATGAAGAAGTAGAGGCCGGCAAACGCCAGGATCGAAACCAGCGCACCCATGAGCTGCGGCTCGGGCAGGAAGACCCCGGCGATCGAGATCGTCTTGCCGCCAAGCCAGGACTGCGGAACGCTGCGATAGTCGGGCGTGAAGAAGAACTGGGCGAGGCCGCGCATCACGATGGCGAGGCCGAAGGTGGAGAAGATCTGCACCATGCCGGCATTGGCCTTGGCCCGCATGGCGAAGCGTACGATCAACAAATAGACCACCGCTCCGAATACGAACAGCGCGGCGGCCACCAGCGGCGCCGACAGCAAGGGGTCGATGGCGAAGAACGTGAACAGGAAGAAGCTCACATACATCGCGATCATCAGGAACTCGCCATGGGCGAAGTTCACGACGTCCATCAGGCCGAAGATCAGCGCGAGGCCGACGGCGATCAGTCCGTAGAGCAGACCCATGAGAAGGCCGCTCGCGAGACTTTGGATAATGGTTTGGGCTGTCACCGGTGGTCCCCTGCTCGAAATATCATCGTCTGCTCCGTCATTGCGAGCGAAGCGAAGCAATCCAGAATCTCGTCGCGGAGACAGTCTGGATTGCTTCGTCGCTTCGCTCCTCGCAATGACGAGGCTCTTGCGACGATCTCGATTTGCTTCCCTGCTCCCGCTCGCCGTGTCTTACTTCATCGGCCAGATCGCCTCGGCGATTGCGGCCTGCGGCGGGAAGATGGTGACGAACTTGCCGCCGACATATTGCAGGAGCACCGGGTCAGCGTCGTTGTTTTGACCCATCTCGTCGAACTTGACGCGTTTCCAGGGCATGATGGTCTGCTCGCCCGGGATGTCGGTGGCGGCCAGCGCGTCGCGGATCTTCTCGCCGTCGGTCGACTTGGCGCGGCTGATGGCGTCGGCGAGGATGATCAGGCCCATGAACTGACGCGAGGTGAGATCGTTGAAATCCTTGCCCGACCGCGTCTTGAACATATCGTTGATCTTGCCGACCATCGGGCGCTTCTGCGCGAGATCGAGCGAGAAGGTGCCGCGCGAGATCACGCCTTCGAGCTTGTCGCCGACGGCGTCGTAGAGCGCCTTCTCGGAGAAGCCGGCGTCCTGCGCCACGATCGCGTTCGGCTTGTAACCGAGCTCGCCCATGGTCTTCACCAGCAGGATGCCATCGGTGGTGTAGCTCGAGGGCATCAGCACGTCGGCGTTCGCGCTCTTGAGCTGCTGCACCTCGGCCGAGAGCGAGGGCGAGTTGGCGCGATACTTGATGTCGGAAACGATCTTGTAACCGCGCTCGCCGGCGATCTTGGCCTGGGCGTTGCCGGAATCGGTGCCGAAGATGGTGTCCTCGTGGAACAGCGACAGCGTCTCGATCTTGGTGCCCTTCTTCTTCAAGGCATCGAAGAAGTCGAACATCGCGGCCGAGTACATCTCGTCGTGCGGCGAGGCGCGGAAGTAATATTTCAGGCCGCGGCGATGCAGGCTCGGCGAGGAGTTGTCGGCGGAGACGAACGGGATCTGGTAGCGCTCGCAGATCTGGCTGACGGTGACGGCGACTGCGCTCTGATAGGTGCCGATGATGGCGGAGACCTTCTCCTGCGTGATCAGGCGTTCGGCCTCGGCGCGGCCCTTCTGCGGATCGGCCTGGTGGTCGGCGAAAACGAGCCGGACCTTGGCGCCGCCGAGACCCGGCAGGCCCGCGCCCTTCGCCAGCGGCAGGTCGAAATCGGTGTCCTTGTTGATGACCTCGAGCGCGGTCTCATACGCCTTCTGCGCGTCGACGCCCTGCTGCGCGCTGCCGCCGGAGAACGGATAGATCACGCCGATCACGACTTCCGAAGTCTGAGCGCGCGCTGCCAGCGGCACTAGCGCGGCCGTAGCGGTGGCTCCCAACAATACGTCGCGGCGAGTGATCGTCATGGCAAAGTCCTCTTGTTACTGAATTTCGGCTGATCGAATGAAGCGATTGGTGGATGCGGTAAAGCCCGAAGAAGCAGCAAACGCTGCCCACTAAATCACGGCCATGGTCCTGTTCTTGAGATCCGTCACCAGCATCAGGCCGGGCGAATGCGTGATCGCGAACGGCAGCCTGGCGGCGTTGATGACCGATTGCGGTGTCACGCCGCAGGCCCAGAACACCGGAATCTCGTCGTCGGCGACCGGCACCGGATCGCCATAATCGGGCTTGGCGATGTCCTTGATGCCGATCAGATGCGGATGGCCGAGATGCACGGGCGCGCCATGCACAGCCGGATAGCGCGAGGTGATCTGCACCGCGCGGATCGCATCCGCCGGTTTGAACGGACGCATCGACACCACCATGGGACCGGCGAAGGGACCGGATTCGCCGCAGGCGATGTTGGTGCGATACATCGGCACGCGCACATTGTGCTCGATGTGGCGGATCGGCATGCCCTCGTCGAGCAGCGCCTCTTCAAACGAGAACGAGCAGCCGAGCACGAAGGTCACGAGATCGTCGCGCCAGTACTGGGTGACGTCGGTCGGCTCGTCCACCACCTCGCCGTCGCGCCAGACGCGATAACGCGGCACGTCGGTGCGGATGTCGAGATCGGCGCCCAGCGCCGGGATGTGCGGACTGCCGACGTCGGACATGCCGATGATCGGGCACGGCTTCGGATTGAGCTGGCAGAAGCGGTGAAAGGCGCCGGCATATTCGGCCGGCAGGATCGCCAGATTGCCCTGGACGAAGCCGGGGGCGACGCCGGCGGTGGAGGCGACCAGCCCCTCGCGGTACGCAAGCCTTGCCTTGCGGCTGGGGAGCGTGTCGGGCGTTTCAGTTTGCTGCACTGCCACCAAAACAGTCATGGGATGGACCTGCCTATAAACTCGACAAAGACAAGCCAACACCACGCGTGCTATAAAGTCTAATCTTCCTTTCTAATCAATATCGATAAATTTCATTTATCGGATGGGAAAATCCTTCCAATGCTGGACTTCAGATCGATCGAGACGTTTCTTTGGGTTGTGAAGCTCGGCAGCTTTCGCGGGGCCGCAGCACGCCTCAACACGACCCAGCCGGCGATCTCCCAGCGCATCGCCCAGCTCGAGCGCGAGATGGGTGTGAAGCTCCTGAATCGCGACCATCGCGTGGCCTCGCCGACGCCGAGCGGCCGGCAGATGATGGTCTACGCGGAGAAGCTGATCGGCCTGCGGGCGGCGATGATCGCCGAGATCGGCGACCGCTCGGCGATGCGCGGTGTGATGCGGCTCGGCGTCGCCGAAACCATCGTGCACACCTGGCTGCCGCGGCTGGTGAAGAGCATGAACGAGGTCTACCCGAACCTGTCGCTGGAGATCGAGGTCGACATCACGCCGAACCTGACCGCGCGCCTGCTCGCCCAGGAGATCGAGCTGGCGTTCGTGGTCGGGCCGCTGTCGGCCTCCGGCGTCCACAACCGCGTGCTCGCCGATTATCCGATCGGCTTTCTGGCAAGTCCTTCGCTCGGGCTCGGCAAGGGTCCAGTGACGCCGGCGGATCTCGCGCGCTTTCCGATCATCACCTTCCCGCGCAAGACCAAGCCTTACGAGGTCGTGCGCGAAGTGTTCGATCGGCCGGAGCTGCCGCCGATCCGGCTGCACGCCTCCGCCTCGCTTGCGACCGTCATCCACATGGCGGTGGAGGGCCTCGGCATCGCCGTGATCCCCGACGCCATAGTCGAGAGCGAGCTCGCAGACGGGCGGTTGCAACTGCTCGACACCGATCTCAAAATCGCGCCGCTGACATTCACCGCGAGCTGGCTCGCCTCGCCCGATGTCGTGGCGGTGGAACGGGTCGCCGAGCTTGCATGTCAGATCGCGCAGAGCAGCCTCGCAGTTGACGCGCCCGCGCCGGCGCGTCATTGAAACAGGCGCCGGATTTTCTTTCGTCGTTCGGGGCGCTCGAAGAGCGAACCCGGAATGACAGCTAAGATGGACTGACCGCATGAGCCGAGCCGCCACAAATTTGCAAATCGATTCCGCCCGCCTCTGGGGCTCCATCCACGAGACCGCGCAGTTCGGCGCGACGGCCAAGGGCGGCGTGCGGCGGCTGACGCTGAGCGCAGAGGACAAGCTGGTGCGCGACTGGTTCCGCAAGGCATGCGAGAACGCGGGCTTAGAGGTGCACACCGATGCGCTCGGCTCGCAGTTCGGCCTGCGCAAGGGACGCGACATGTCGAAGCTGCCCGTCGGCATCGGCTCGCATCTCGACACGCAGCCCACCGGCGGCAAGTATGACGGCATTCTGGGAACGCTCGGTGCGCTCGAAGTGATCCGCACGCTGAACGATGCCGGGATCGAAACCGAGGCTCCGATCTGCGTCGTCAACTGGACCAACGAAGAGGGCTCGCGCTTCGCTCCCGCGATGATGGCCTCCGCCGCCTATGTCGGCGACTTCACCACCGACGACATCCTGTCGCGCAAGGACGTCGAAGGCGTCACCGTCGGCCAGGCGCTCGACGGCATCGGCTATCGCGGTGACAAGCCGGTCGGCTTCCAGAAGCTCGGCTGTTTCGTCGAGCTGCACATCGAGCAGGGTCCGATCCTGGAAGCCGAAGGCAAGACCATCGGCGTGGTCGATTCCGGCCAGGGCGTGCTCTGGTACGACGGCAAGATTTCCGGCTTCGAGAGCCATGCCGGATCGACGCCGATGCCGCTGCGGCGCGATGCGTTGGCGACGCTGTCCGAGATCGTGCTGGCGATGGAGACCATTGCGAGGAAGCACGGGCCGAAGGCAGTCGGCACCATCGGCGAGGCCGTGATCGCAAACCCCTCCCGCAACGTCATTCCCGGCGAGATCGCCTTCACGATGGATTGCCGCAGTGCGGATGGCGCGATCATGGATGCGCTCGATCGCGATCTGCGCAGCGCGATTGCCGAGATCGCCGCACGCCGCAAGGTCGAGGTGAAGATCGACCTGGTCTGGCGCAAGCCGCCGACGCATTTCGATCCCAAGTTGATTGCAGCCGTCGAGAACGCGGCGAAGACGCTCGGCTATTCCTCTCGCCGCATCACCTCCGGCGCCGGCCACGACGCCTGCAACCTCAACACAATCATGCCGGCCGCAATGGTGTTCGTGCCCTGCAAGGACGGCATCAGCCATAACGAGCTGGAGGACGCCACGCAGCCCGATTGCGCCGCGGGCACCAACGTCCTCATGCACACTGTGCTGGCGATCGCCGGCGTCGCATCCTGACCGGAGAGAGCCATGCGCGGAGTTTTCGTCGACGCCAATGAAGCCTTGGCCGTAATCATGGAGCGGCTGGAGCAGCCCGGCGATCCCAAGGTGCGGATCCACAGGGATCCCGACATCAAGCCCGAGCAATATCCTGAAATCCTCGACGGCGCCGAAATCGCGATCGTCGACCACACCGCGCTGCCGACCGATGTCGCGAAGAAGTGCGCGGGGCTGAAGCACGTCGTGTTCCTCGGCACCGGCGCGCGCAGCTACATGAACCCGGAAGAGCTCGCCGAGCTCGGCATCTCCGTGCACCTGATCAAGGGCTATGGCGACACGGCGGTGGCGGAATGCGCGATCGCGCTGATGTGGGCTTCGGCCCGCGTCATCGCGATGATGGACCGCGAGATGCGCGGCGGAAACTGGTTGCGCGAAGACGGCATGCAGCTCACCGGCAAGACGCTCGGCCTGATCGGCTTCGGCGGCATTGCCGGGGAAGTCGCGCGCATTGCCTCGGGCAGCGGCATGAAGGTGATCGCCTGGAACCGCTCGCCGAAGAGCTATCCGGGCGTGGAATTCCTCGATCTCGATTCGGTGTTGGCGAGAGCAAACGTCGTATCGCTGCATCTGCTGCTCAACGATGAGACGCGCGGCATGATCACCCGCGAGATGATCGCGAAGATGAAGCCGGGCGTCATCCTCATCAACACCGCCCGCGCCGCCGTCATCGACGAGGCCGCCATGATCGACGCGCTGAAGTCGGGCCACATCCGCCATGCCGGCCTCGACGTCTTCAATATCGAGCCATTGCCCGGCGATCATCCGCTGACAAAACTGCCGAACGTGACGTTGTCGGCGCATTCGGCGTTCCGGACCCCGGAGGCGAGCGAAAACCTGATTGGCGCGGCGTGGGAGCACTGCCGCCGGATCGTGAAGGGATAAGAGCAACACCAATGGCCGATTACCGCACCATCAAGGCACAGCCGCTCATCGAAGCCATCAGTGCCATCGTCAAGGCCGGCGGCTCCACGGACCGCGAGGCCGAGCTCGTGTCCACCAACCTGGTCGAGGCAAACCTCAAGGGGCACGACTCCCACGGCGTCGGCATGATCCCGCGCTATGTCCAAAGCGTCACCACGGGCGGTCTCGCCGTGAACCAGCACGTCAAGATCGTGCTCGACACCGGTCCGCTTCTCACGCTCGACGGCCTCACTGGCTATGGCCAAGTCATCGGCCATGAAGCGATGGAGCTGGCGGCCGAGCGCGCCAAGCGCAACGGCGTGTGTCTCGTCGGCCTCTCCAACTCGCACCACATCGGGCGCATCGGCCACTGGGCCGAGCAGTGCATCGACCACGGACTGGTCTCGATTCACTTCGTCAACGTGATCTCGCGTCCCATCGTGGCGCCGTGGGGCGGCAGCGATGGGCGTCACGGCACCAACCCGTTCTGCGTCGGCATCCCGCGCGCGGGCAAAGACCCCATCGTGCTCGACTTCGCCACCAGCAGGATCGCGCAGGGCAAGACCCGCGTCGCCCACAACAAGGGCGTCGAGCTCGAGCCCGGCACCATCATCGACAACGAGGGCAAGCCGACCACCAACCCGCGGTACACCGTGATCCCGCCGCACGGCGCCATCCTGCCGTTCGGCGAGCACAAGGGTTCGGGGCTCGCGCTGGTGTGCGAAATCCTCGGCGGCGCACTCTCCGGCGGGCAAGTGGTCAAGGGCCCATCCGATGGCAAGTACAACGTCCTCAACGGCATGCTCTCGATCATCATAGATCCGACCAAACTCGGCACCGCGGAGAATCTCGCGCGCGAAGTCGAGAGCTTCGTCGCATGGCACACCGGCTCACCTCCGGCCCCCGGTGTCGACAAGGTGAAGATCGCGGGTGAGCCCGAACGCGAGACGAAGAAGAAGCGGCTCGCGGAAGGCATCCCGGTCGATCCGACCACATGGCGGGATATTTTGCTGGCTGGGAAAACGTTCGGGCTCGACGAGGCGGCGATCGAGAAGATCGCGGGCTGATTGGAGTCATAGACTCAGATTGGTCGTCCCGGCGAAAGCCGGGACCCATAACCACAAAAAGCAGTTTGGCGAAGGCTCGGAGTTACCAGCTTCACTCCACAGCCACTCCTGGGGTTATGGGTCCCGGCCTTCGCCGGGACGACCCGTGGTTGGTAACTCGGCTCAATCCACCATCTCCGCAACCGCCTT
>NZ_JBVVPR010000017.1:68607-155581 GCF_055811835.1 Bradyrhizobium sp. WSM4874 | reverse complement strand
GCGCAGCAGGCGGATGGAGAGTCACCGAGCAGGCACACATACTCGGTGTCGTCCCGGCGAAGGCCGGGACCCATACCCCCAGGGAGATGTGTGGCGAAGATCGATTGTTCGGGATTAGAACCGTCAGCGATCGATAGACCTCGCGGTATGGGTCCCGGCCTTCGCCGGGACGACGATAGCGCCTGCGCTAAATCTTCAGTTCACTTCCCGTCACCCGGCGATACGCTTCCAGATACCGCTTGCTGGTTGCGTCCACCACGCTTGCGGGCAAAGGCGGCGGCGGGGCGTCGCCGTTCCAGCGGCCGGCGCGGCGCTCGACGTCGAGATAGTCGCGCAAGGGCTGCTTATCGAAGCTCGCCTGCGGCTGGCCCGGCTTGTAGGCGTCGACGGCCCAGAATCGCGAGGAGTCCGGCGTCATGACTTCGTCGATCAGGATGATGCGGCCGTCCTTGTCGCGGCCGAATTCGAACTTGGTGTCGGCGATGATGATGCCCTGCTCGCGGGCGAGCTCCTCGCCGAGCGTGTAGATCGCGCGGGTCATGCTCTCGAGCGTGTAGGCCGTCTCGTTGCCGACGACCTCGCGCATCTTCGCGATTGTGATGTTCTCGTCATGGCCGGTCTCGGCCTTGGTCGCCGGGCTGAAGATCGAAGGCTCCAGCTTCTCGCTCTCGACGAGACCCGCCTTCAGCTTCTCGCCGGCCAGCGTGCCGCTTGCCGCATATTCCTTCCACGCCGATCCCGAGAGATAACCGCGGATCACGCATTCGATCGGAAACACCGTGGTCCGGCGGCACAGCATGGCGCGGCCGAGAATTTCTGCGCGATGCGGCTTCAAGGCCGGCACGGCGCCGATGATCTCGTCGGTGTCGGCGCTGATCATGTGATGCGGCACCACGCCTTCGAGCTCGTTGAACCAGAACGCGCTGATTTGCGTCAGCACCGCGCCCTTCATCGGGATGGTCTCGCCCATCACGACGTCGAAGGCGCTGATGCGGTCGGTGGTGACGAGCAGCAGGCGGTCGTCATCGACGGCGTAGATATCGCGCACCTTGCCGCGCCCGATCTTGGGCAGCGGCAGGTCGCTGGAGAGCATGGCGGTCATCGGCAGAACTTTCGGAGCAAGGCCTTGCGACAGGAAAATCCGGCCGCACCTGATCGCGCGACCGGAAACCGGGATAGCCTATTCCGGCAGCGGAATGAACTCATGTTCCTGCGGAACTGCCGCGAAGCGGCCGGTTTTCCAGTCCTGCTTGGCCTGCTCGATCCGCTCCTTGCTGGAGGACACGAAATTCCACCAGATGTGGCGCGGGCCCTCCAGGGCGTCGCCGCCCAGAAACATCATCCGCGTGGCTCTGAGCGCCTTCACCGTGATCCGGTCACCCGGACGGAAGATCAGCAGTCGCGGCCCCTCGTAGCGCTCGTTCGCGATCTCGACCTCGCCGTCGACGACGTAGATGGCGCGCTCCTCGTGATCAGGATCGAGCGGCACGGTGGCGCCCCCGACCGCCGTGACCTCGGTATAGAACCATGGCGAAACCATCGACACAGGCGAGGTGATGCCGAAGGCCGAGCCCGCGATCACCTTCGCGGTGAAGTCGCGCTCGGAGACCATCGGCAGGTCACCCGCGCCGTAATGCTGGAACGATGGCGCGATCTCTTCCGATCCCGCCGGCAGCGCGATCCAGCTTTGCAGGCCCAGCATCTTCTGCCCCGAGGCGCGCTGCACATCCGGCGTGCGCTCGGAATGCGCGATGCCGCGGCCGGCTGTCATTAAATTCATCGCGCCGGGCTGGATTTCCTGGATGTTGCCCTCACTGTCGCGATGCATGATCGCGCCGTCAAAGAGATAGGTGACCGTGGCAAGCCCGATATGTGGATGCGGCCGGACGTCCATGCCCTTGCCGGAGACGAATTGCACAGGCCCGAAATGGTCGAAGAAGATGAAGGGACCGACCATCTGCCGCTTGCCGTGCGGCAATGCGCGCCGCACCGCGAAGCCATCGCCGAGATCGCGCGTGCGCGGAACGATGACGAGATCGAGCGCATCGCAGGACATGGGATCGCCGAGGACGGGATCGTTCGAGGGTTGCCAACTCATGATGGACTCCTTTTGGCTTTCTTGGTCCCGACGCTAGCAGAAATTTACACCGCCGTCGCGACAAAGCCGGGTTCAGACGTTGTGACGGCAGCAGTGCCGCATGCACGACTGTCATCGTCCGCGAAAGCGGGCGATCCAGTACGCCGCGGCCCATCAGCTCGATTACAACCCTCTCGGAGTACTGGATCGTCCGGTCAAGCCGGACGATGACAGCTGTGGTGCGGATGGTGCTTGAAAAAATCAACCCGACGGACGATGTTCGGCTCGCCCATACCGATGGCCACAGCATCTGATGACATCAGCCGCCCTTGAACTCGCATTCCGCGCCGCTTCTGTGGCGTTGCTATTAGTGCTGGCGGCATCGCTTGTCAGCGATTTCCGCAATGTGCTGGCAGCCCGGCTCGGTGCGGCCTTGGCACTCGGCTCGGCCGCGCATGCCGCGAGCTATTCCGTCGGCATATCGCCGCTGGTCCCGACATGGCATGCGCCGCTGATCGCGGTGTCGACCGGCAATATCGTGGTGTTCTGGCTGTTCACGCGCGCGCTGTTCGACGACGAGTTTCGCCTGCGCCGGTGGCACGGATTGACCTGGGGGTTGGTGACAGCGTTCAGCTTCGTCAGCTGTCTCTGGATCGCGCCCGGCGGACATGTCCGGCTCGCCGTCACCGCGGTGAACCTGATCGTGCTCGGCTTCATTGCGCTCGCGATCATGCAGACGATCGGCTCATGGTCGGCCGATCTGGTCGAGCGCCGCCGCCGTGTTCGCATCTTCATCGTCTGTGCTGCCGCGCTCTATGGCGGACTGAACGCGCTGCTCCAGATCCTCGTGGTCGGCAGCGACGTCGGCGATGTCGCCAACACCGTCAATACCGGCGTGCTCGCCAGCATCGTCGCGGCCATCGCCTATGCGATCATGCGCGTGGACGGCGCCGACCTGTTTCCAGCCGCCGCGGAGGCTGCGCCGGCGATCGCGGCGAGCCAGCCTGTGGGCGAGGACGCCGCCGACCAAAAGTTCATCGACGCCCTGATGCGGCTGATGGTGGACGAGCGGATCTATCGCCAGGAGAACATCAGCATCGGCGTGCTGGCGGGCCGGCTGAAAATTCCCGAATACCGGCTGCGGCGGCTGATCAACCAGAGGCTCGGCTACCGCAACTTCAATGTGTTCCTGAACAACCACCGGATCGAGGAGGCCAAGGCCGCGCTGGCCGATCCCGCCCAAGCCGAGGTCCCCGTCATTACCATTGCGATGGACTCTGGCTTCCAGTCGCTCGGCCCGTTCAACCGCACCTTCAAGGCCGTGACCGGCGTGACGCCGACGGAATACCGGCGGCTCAAGGTGAATGCTGTCTGATCTTTAGTGTACTGAAATATCTGGGTTATTTTGGAATCGGCGAGCGTCTCGCGGTTTTCGGCGACGCCGTTTCCAAATCCGGCGAGCGGGCATCGCGTGAATGCCGTCTCGTCTCCGGCACACGCCTCAAGCCGGAGCAAGCCTGTGACCCGCCGCCGCAAGATTGTCCTTCTCACCACCACCGTCGTCTTTGCCGGCCTCGCGCTCGGCGCGGTTCGCGCCCATGACGTACCCAAGGTCGCCACCGGCTTCATCGCCGACATGCTCTGTTCCGAGACGTTTGTCTCGGGCCTCGATGTCAGGCGTAATTTGTCCGAGACCGCCGATGCTATGCCGGGCGCCGGTCTGCTCACCTGGGCGATGGAGTATCAGGTCGATCGCGCACGCAAGGACGTCACGGTGACGCTGTTCGGCATTGGCCGCAGCCATGCCGTCTATCGCGAGGGCCTCGGCTGCACGCTCGAGCACGGCACTGATATCGCCGACGTCAGGCTGCCGCCTGATGACAGGCAGCCGGCTTTGCTGCCCGAGATCGCCGGGCCCGCGGTCGTATCGCCACAAAGCCCGGAGCTGTCAGCCGCGCTCGATCGCGCCTTCGCCGAGCCGACGTCGCCGCCATTCCGCCGTACCCGCGCAATCGTCGTCATGAAGTCGGGCCGCATCATCGCGGAGCGCTATGCGGAGGGCATCGGACCGGAGACGCCGCTGCTTGGCTTCTCCATGACCAAGTCCGTGATCTCGGCTCTCACCGGGATCCTCGTGCGCCAGGGCAGACTGAAGCTCGACGGGCCCGCACCGGTCGCCGCCTGGACAAATCCGGACGATCCGCATCACGCCATCACCGTCGATCAGCTGCTGCGCCACACCGCGGGCCTGGCGCTCGGCAGCTCGCTTCAGGCCTCGCTCGGCTCCGCCTTCGAGCCGGTCAATCGCATGAAATTCATCGAAGACGACATGGCGGCTTATGCCGCGAGCATGCCGCTCGCGACCGCGCCGGGCACCGTGTGGAATTACCACGATGGCAACACCATCATGCTCGCGCGTCTGATCCGCAACGCCGTCGGCGGCAATCCAGCCGATGCGCTTGCCTTCGCGCGCCGCGAATTGTTCGCGCCGCTCGGCATGCGCCATGTCACGCTCCAGCTCGACGGCGCCGGCACGATCAAGGGGTCGAGCGAGATGCTCGCATCCGCGCGCGACTGGGCGCGGTTCGGCCAGCTCTATCTCAACGATGGCGTCGTCGGCGGCCGGCGCATCCTGCCCGAGGGCTGGGTGAATTACTCGGCGTCGGCGACGCCAGGCGCGTGGGTCGGTATCGGCGCCGGCTTCTGGACCAACCAGGGCGACAGCTTTGGCGCGACCTTCCGCATCGACCACGGCTGGCCGCGCGATGCCTTCTTCGCCAAGGGCACGATCGGGCAATACACGATCGTGATTCCGTCGGAGCGTCTGGTGATCGTGCGTTTAGGCCGTTCGCCGAACGCACCGCCAGAAGCGGACGGTGTGTTCGATCTGGTGCGCGACGTGGTTGCGGCTACGCGCGAGAAGGGAAAGTTGGCGCGGACGAATTGAGGTGCTCTCTTCCCTTCCCCTTGTGGGAGAAGGTGGCGCGAAGCGCCGGATGAGGGGTATGCTTCTGCGAATGCAATTGTGAGAGGTGTGCTCGCGGAGAGAACCCCTCACCCGTCTCGCCGCTGCGCGGCTAGCCACCCTCTCCCACAAGGGGCGAGGGTGCACCGCTCGCGTAGCGCAATTCTACTAACGTCCCAGCTCCGTCGCCTTCGCCACGCGATCGAACCGCTCCAGCGTCATGATCGCGTCCGCGAATTTCTCCGCGCGCGCGTTCAGCACCGGGCGGGCCAGCGTCAAAAACTTCTGCTGCATCGCCTGCGCATCGGGAAAGGAGGTCGGCTCTCCCGAGGGATCGGCATAGAGGCGCTCATGCACGCCGTCGTCCGTCGTGATGCTCACGCGCGCGCCAAAGGGATGGGTGCGGCCAACTTCGAGCCGATCGTCCTGCACCACGTCGAATTTGTCGGCGAGTGCGTCGATGGCTGCGTCGCCCAGGCGGCTGTAGTCGTCCCAGCCAAATGAGCCCTGGTCGAGCGCGAGCGCGCCGGTGAAGAACATCGAGAACTGACCGCCGACGATCGAGGTCGGGTGGCGCTTGGTCGCGGCGTCGCCGGTCAAGGTGATGCCGTTGCGATGCAGTCCGATCTCGACGCGCTTGACCTGATCGGGCGTCAGATTGTGCTCGCGCCGCATCGCGATCAGCGCGTCGATCGCGGCGTGGGTATAGCGGCAGCTCGGATACGGTTTCACGCCGATCTTCATGGTTTCGTAAGTCTTGCCGAGCTCGGCGACCGCCTTGTCGGGATGCGCATCGTCGGTGTAGCCGGTGAGCAGGCCGTGCTTGCCCTCGACCGATTCCGTCGCGCCGACGAAATCGTTGCGCGCCAGCGTCGCGGCGATCACGCCATTCATCGCGGCGGCGCCGACCTGGTAGCGCTTGTTCCAGGCGCCGTTGACCAGGAATTGCAGCGAGCCCGCGGCTTGGCTGCCGGCGACGCCGAAGGCGGCGATGAGCTGTTGCTCGGACAGGCCAAACAGTTTGCCGGCGGCCGCTGCTGCGCCATAGGTGCCGGCGGTGGCGGTGGGGTGAAAGCCGCGGGCATAATGCGAGGTCGGGTCGAGCGCGTTGCCGAGCCGGCAGCAGACCTCATAGCCCGCAACGATCGCGGTCAGCACGTCGCGGCCCGACGCGCCGACCATCTCGCCGATGGCGAAGGCGGCCGGAACCACCGGCGCGCTCGGATGCAACGAGGAGTCCGCATGGGTGTCGTCGAAGTCGAGGGAATGGCCGAGCGCGCCGTTGAGCAGCGCCGCGACTGCCGGCGTCCAGGTCTTGCTGTCGCCGAACACGGTGGATTCGCCTTTGGTGTCGAGCGCGAGCGCCTCCAGCATCTTCAGGATCGAGGGGGTCGATTCCGCTTCGCTGCGGGCCCGGATCGCGCTGCCAAGGAAGTCCAGCGTCAGCACTTTTGCGCGATCCAGCACTTCCGCCGGAATATCCTGGAATTTCAGGTTGGCGACATAGGCGGCGAGCGTTGCGGTTTCGTGAGCCATCGTGTTTCCTCGTTTTGGCGCGCAAGTTAGGCGGGCTGATTTGGCCTTTCAAGCGGCCTCGGGGCCGCGGGCATCAGCTATGCTTTTGGCTGGCTTTACCAGAGTTGGACCGGGATACGCGACCATGGCATTCGCAGGAGAGCTGTTCGACCGGGTCTGGTCGCGAAAGACCCAATTGGGGTTGGCGATCCGGGTCACGGTGGCGGCCACCGGCGCCTACGCGCTCGCCACCGCGCTGCATCTCTTGTTGCCGCTCTGGGCCGTCCTCACCTCCATCATCGTGACCCAGATGAGCGTCGGGCGCTCGCTGAAGGCGACGCGCGATTACATGCTCGGCACCATCGGCGGCGCGATTTATGGCGGCGCTATCGCGATCCTGATCCCCTATTCCGGTGAACTGGGCCTGCTGGGTCTGCTGGTGCTGGCCGTGGCGCCGCTTGCCTTCGTCGCATCGATCTATCCCAATCTGAGCTCTGCAACGGTGACGGCCGTGATCGTGCTCGTGCTTCCGTCGATGCATCATGCCGATCCCATGGCCTCGGCGATCGATCGCGTCAGCGAAGTCGCGGTCGGCGCCATCACTGGGTTGCTGGTCTCCTTCCTGGTGCTGCCATCGCGCGCGGTACGGCAAATCCGCGCCAGCGCGGCGAAGCTGCTCGAACTGATCGCGGAGGCCTTCACCGAATTGCTCGCCGGCCTGACGCGCGGCCGGGACAATGACGCGCTGCATCGGATTCAGGACGGTATCGGCACCGCAATGGTCGGCATGAATACCATTGGTGCCGAAGCCGAGCGCGAGCGCTCGGCGCGATTGTCGAGCGGGCCGGACACCGGCCCGTTGTTGCGCACGATCTTGCGGCTGCGCCATGACGTCGTGATGATCGGCCGCGCGACCGTGGTGCCGCTGCCGGCCGAGGTGCAGACACGGCTTGCCGCGCCGCTGACGGAAGTCTCGACCGTGATCGCACGCTTCCTGCGTTCGGCCGCCGCGGCCTTGCGCGAAGGCGCCGGCGCTCCGCCGATCCATCCCGTGCATGTCGCGCTCCAGCATTATGCCGAGGCGGTCGCCGCCGTGCGCCAGGACGGCCTGATCCGGGGCCAGCCCAGCGACACCGCGGAGCGCTTTTTCGCGCTCGGCTTTTCGCTGGAGCAGATGCACCAGAATCTCTGCGATCTCGATCGCGTCGTCGGCGAATGGTCGGAGGCCGCGGCCGACAAGCCCGCGCGCGTAGCGGAGTGAGCTAGCGCCGCATCAAGCCCTTGCCTTCCATGCGCCAGACCAGCAAATCGATGCGGTCCTGGCCGAAGAACGGCTCGTTGTCGAACACGAAGGTCGGTACGCCCCAATGGCCGGAGGCGGCATGGTCCTTCTCATTCTCCGTGATCACCTGCTCGTAGCGATCCGGGTCTGCGGTGATCGCGGCGTCCATCGCGGCGAGATCGAAGCCGGCCTTGTCCGCGGCGCGCGCGAGATGATCGCCCTCGTTCCAGCCCGCCACCGAGCCGTCCCACAGCACGCGGGCGATCGCATCGGTGAATGCGAGCGAGCGTCCCTCGAGCTGCGCCATGGCACCAAGCCGGGTCAGGCGGTGGATGTAGGGCTGCTCCGCCGCAATGTCGAACGTCACCTTGTCCTGCACGATCGGATCGGGCCTTGGAAAGCGGAACGGAATGCCCTCGTGCTGCGCCACGCGCGTGCTGTCGAGCACCACATAGCGAATGAAGTTCGGGCTGGCCTTCTTGAAAAACCCGGGCACACGGACTGCGAGCGGATAGACCGGCCGCAAATTCACCCCCAGATCGTAGGTTTCGACAAGTTTGAGCGTTTTCGGCAGCGCCAGATAGCTGAACGGGCTGCGAAAGGAGTAGAAGAGGTCGACGGAGAGCGTCATCGCGCCGGCTCCGCGATCCGGCTCATCATGCCGCGGACCACGAGCTTGTGGAAGGGCATGATAACCGCAAGGTAGGTGCGGCCGAGCAGATTATGCGTCCGCACCAGCGTGGTCGAGGTCACCCGCCGTCCCGTCGCTTCGCCTGTCACATCGACCACGAGACGAAAATCGAGGTGGGAATCGTCGAAGCCGGCGACCAGCCGTTCCGGCGTTTCGCTGAGCACCGGAAACGGGCCGATCAAACCGCCCGGCGCCGGCGCGCCCTCGCCCGATGTCTTCAGACCGAATGGCGCCACCAGAATATTGCGCAGGCGCATCAGTGCATCGATCCAGCGCAGTCCGTGCAACACCATCCTGGTGCAGGCCTCGCGGGCATTCACCGGTGCTGTGCCGATCTCCACGCGAAAGGCGTCGATGAAATGCGCACCGGCCAGCAGCGTGCCGGCATCGACATTGGGAGTGACTTCGCGGACGGTTCCGTTCATCCCGCCAGTTTGCGCGTCAGCATCCGGAAGCGCAAGATCAGAAGCCCGGCATAGACGAACGATCCGATCGACAATCCGATCCAGACACCGACCGCGCCGAGATCCGCGTGAAAAGCGAGCCACCAGGCGATGGGAAAGCCCACGCACCAATAGCCGATCGCGGCGAATACCAATGTCATCCTGGTGTCATTGATGCCGCGCAGCGCGCCGCCCATGATGGTCTGGATAGCATCGGCGATGAAGAAGGTCGCGCCGACCAGGAGCAGCTTCGCTGTCAGCTCGACGCTCGCCATGCTCGCCTCGCCGCTGCCGAAGAACAGCCGTCCCAGCTCATAGCGGCCGAGAATGATCGCAACGGTCAGCGCCGAGACGAACGCGATCCCGATCACGGCTGCCACGAGACCTGCGCGCTTCACCGCGAGCGGCTCACCGCGGCCGAAGGCATGGCCGACCCGCACCGTGGCCGCCATGCCGATGCCGAGCGGGACCATGAACAGCACGGCGGTGACCTGGAGCGCGATCTGATGCGCCGCGAGCGCCGTGGTCGAGATCAACCCCATCAGCAGCGCCGCCGAAGAGAACAGGCCGTATTCCAGCAGCAGCGAGAACGAGATCGGGGCGCCGATCGCGATCAGTTTTCGCATCAGAGGCCAGTCGATCCGCCAGAAATGGGCAAGCGGACGATAGTCCGCGAACGGCGTGCGCAGGCCCGCAATGGCGAGCGTGGCGACGAACGTGCCGAGATTGACCAGCGTTGTCGCAAGCCCCGCGCCGAACAGGCCGAGCTCCGGCAGGCCGAACAGGCCATGGATCAGGACGTAGACCAGCGCGGCATTGACGGGGATCGCCGCGAGCGTGATCCACAGCGGGGCCTGCGGCCGGTTCACCGCGCTCATCATGCTGCGTAGCGCGATGAAGCCGAGCGCCGGCGCGATGCCCCAGGCCAGCCCGTTTAGATAGCGCTGGGCGAGCGCGGCCGAGTGCGGCGCCTGACCGAGTGCGACCAGGATGTGCTCGCCATAGAGCGGCGAGGCCATCATCGGCAGCGAGATCAGCAACGCGACCCACAAGCCGACGCGCAAGGAGCGGCGGATGCGTCTGATATCGCCGGCGCCAAAGGCTTGCGCGACCAGCGGCGACACCGCCGCCATCAATCCGAGCCCGAAGGTGAAGCTGACGAAATAGACCGTATGCGCCAGCGCTGCTGCTGCGACCGCGCTCTCGCCGAGCCGCCCGATCAGCGCGAGATCGGTCGTGATCATCGCGATCTGCCCGAGCTGCGTCAGCATCATCGGCACGGCCAGCCGCAGCGTCTCGACGAATTCGTCGGCGAGAGGATTTAGCGGCACGCCGGCTTGCGGCTGCGTACGGGGTTGGATGGTGTCGAGCATGGCCGGGTCAATAGCACAGCCGGGCGACGAAAACATGGCTTCCGCTTCTTCCTCTCTCCCCTTGCGGGAGAGGGTGGCTTGCCGCGTAGCGGCGAGACGGGTGAGGGGTTGTCTCCGCGAGTCCATCTCTCGCGATGTGAATTTGCGGAGAGAACCCCTCATCCGGCGCTTCGCGCCACCTTCTCCCGCAAGGGGAGAAGGGAAAAGCGTCTCACCCCTTCCGTTCGGGCACGCGCCTGATCTTCGCGCCGAGCGCATTCAGCCGTTCGTCGATGCGCTCGTAGCCGCGCTCGATCTGGTCGGCGTTGTTGATCGTGGAGGTGCCCTCGGCGCAGACGGCCGCGAGCAGCATGGCCATTCCGGCGCGAATGTCGGGTGAGGTCATCGTCGCGCCGTGCAGCCGGCTCGGCCCTGCGATGATGGCGCGATGCGGATCGCACAGCACGATGCGCGCGCCCATCGCGATCAGCTTGTCGACGAAGAACATCCGCGATTCGAACATCTTCTCGAACATCAGGATCACGCCCTCGCATTGCGTTGCGGTGACGATTGCGATCGACATCAGGTCGGCCGGGAAGGCCGGCCAGGGCTGGTCTTCCAGCTTCGGCACGTGGCCGCCGAAATCGTCCTGGATCTTCAGCGTCTGGTTCGAGGGCACGATGAGATCGTCGCCCTCGATGCGGCAGACGATGCCGAGCCGCTCGAACCCCATCCGGATCGAGCGCAGATGCTCGACGCCCGCGCGCGTGATGCGAAGCGGCGAACGCGTCACGGCCGCAAGCCCGATCAGCGAACCGACCTCGATATGGTCGGGCTGGATCCGGTAGGTCGCACCGCCCAGCGTCGCCGGACCGTGCACGATCATGGTGTTGGTGCCGATGCCCTCGATCCCAGCGCCGAGCGCGACCAGGAAGTTGGCGAGGTCCTGCACATGCGGCTCGGACGCGGCGTTGCGCAAATACGTGGTGCCTTCGGCGGCGACGGCCGCGACCAGCGCGTTCTCGGTCGCGGTCACGCTGGGTTCGTCCAGGAACACGTCGGCGCCGGTCAGTTTCGAAGCGCGGAATTCGAGCCGGTCGGTCGCGGTGACCTTGGCTCCCAACTGCTCCAGCGCGAGCACATGCGTGTCGAGCCTTCGGCGGCCGATGACGTCGCCGCCGGGCGGCGGCAGCATCACTTCGCCGCAGCGGGCGAGCAGGGGGCCCGCGAGCAGGATCGAGGCGCGGATGCGGACGCACAGCTCAGGATCGAGATCGGCGGCGCGGATGCTCTTGGCGTGAATATGAAGCGTGTTGCGGGCGGTCCATTCCGCCGCCGCGCCGACCGAGCGGATCAGTTCGACCAGCGTCTCGGTGTCGCGGATCCGCGGCACGTTTTCCAGCGTCACCGGATGCTCGGTGAGCAGGGCTGCGGCGATGATCGGCAGCGCGGAATTCTTGTTGCCGGACGGCTCGATCGAGCCCGAGAGCCGGTGACCGCCCTCGACGATGTACTGGATGGGCGCCACGGGGTTCTCGCTGTCCTGTTGGTGGGGCGGGTTTTCGAGGCGGAAACTACAGAGAATTGAGCGCGGTAGCAATTGCGCCGGCCGCGGCTCGAGCCTGCCCGAAGGGCCTTAAAACAGCCCGATGATATTCGCCACCACATAGAGGATCGCGATCAGAATCAGCGCGCCGATCACGACAAAGTAGATTTCGATCGCGACGGCGCCGGTGCCGAGCGTGGCCGCCACGGCGGCGAGGAGCCGTTCCTCCCGAAAAATGAGCGCAAGGACCGAGAGCAGGATCGCGAGCAGGCCGAGCGAGATCGCGGTGACTGAGGAGGCTTCGCTCCAGCTTCGTCCAGCCGATTTCTCGACCTTCGGAGCCTGATACTCCATGCCCTTCATCCGCGCGATCACGCGGTCCTTGATGCGGTGTCCGGTGTCGACGATGACCTGATCCGCCGGTGGTGGCGGAAACACGAGCGGCACCACCCAATGCGGCAACACCGCCGCCATCAGCGCCAGCATGCCGACAATGCTGCCGATGATGCCCAGACGGCGAGATGGCACAGCGGAACTGGTTGCTGCGGAGCTGGTCATGGCGTGGCGCTTCCCGGCCCGAACAGGCCTCGCGGGTTTATGCCACTTCGTCGCGATCGCGGGTGGTGAGGTTCAGGGGGAGCCGAGCACAAGCTCCTGACGGCTCGGCCTCGTGGTTCGAGACGCGCCGCAGGCGGCGCTCCTCACCATGAGGGTTTAGAGTTTCGCCGCGAAGCGAGACCTCATCCTGAGGAGCCCGCCAAAGCGGGCGTTCGAAGGATGGGCCGCAACAAGATCGCCGGTACGACCGATCTCAGATATCGATCGTCGCGCTCAGCGAATGTTCCTGGATGAAGTCGCGGCGCGGCTCGACCACGTCGCCCATCAGCTTGGTAAAGATGTCGTCGGCCTCGTCGACCTCCTTGACCTTCACCTGGAGCAGCGATCGCGCATTGATATCCAGCGTCGTCTCCCAGAGCTGTTCCGGGTTCATCTCGCCCAGCCCTTTGTAGCGCTGCAGCGTGACGCCCTTGCGGCCGGCGTCGGTGACGGCCTCGAACAGATCGACCGGCCCGTAGACCATGTGCTCGACGTCCTTGCGCCGCAGCTTGCCGGGGCGGGCATAAACGTCCTGGAGCTTCACCGTGTACTCGTCGAGCTTGCGGGCTTCGACCGAGCCCAGGAAGGCATCGTCGATGAGGGCGACTTCCTTGACGCCGCGCACCGTGCGCTCGAACTGGAAACCCTGGCCTTCCACATATTGACCGATCCAGCCGCGCTCGACCTCGTCGGCGAGCGTGTCGAGGCGGGCGGCGATGTATTGCGCGGCCGCGGCGGCCTTCTCCGGATCGCCGTAGATCGCCTTGTTGAGCACGCCGGTGATGGCGGCCTGCTCGATCACCTTGCGATTGTAGCGGGTGTGCAGGCTGCGCAGGATGCCGCGGACGGCGCGGGCGTCGTCGACCAGCGAGCGCAGGTCGCGGCCGGTGCGATCGCCGCCGCTGCCGGGAATATAGAGGCAATCGTCCAGCCCGGTGTCGATCAGATAGTCTTCCAGCGCCCGCTCGTCCTTCAAATATTGCTCGGACTTGCCGCGGTTGACCTTATAGAGCGGCGGCTGGGCGATGTAGAGGTAGCCGCCGTCGATGATCTCGCGCATTTGCCGGTAGAAGAAAGTGAGCAGCAGCGTGCGGATGTGGGCGCCGTCGACGTCGGCGTCCGTCATCACGATGATCTTGTGATAGCGCAGCTTCTCGATCGAGAACTCGTCGCTGATGCCGGTGCCGAGCGCGGTGATCAGCGTGCCGATCTGCTCGCTGCCCAGCATCTTGTCGGGACGCACGCGTTCGACGTTGAGGATTTTGCCGCGCAGCGGCAGCACGGCCTGGAATTCGCGGTTGCGGCCCTGCTTGGCGCTGCCGCCTGCCGAGTCACCCTCGACGATGAAGAGCTCGGATTTCGCCGGGTCCTTCTCCTGGCAATCGGCGAGCTTGCCGGGCAGCGAGGAGACCGAGAGCGGGCTCTTGCGCGTCAGCTCGCGCGCCTTTCGCGCGGCTTCACGGGCGGCGGCGGCCTGGATCACCTTGCCGACGATCATCTTGGCTTCGGAAGGATGCTCCTCGAACCAGGCCTGCAGCGCCTCGTTGAGCACGTTCTCGACCACGGGGCGCACTTCCGAGGACACCAGCTTGTCCTTGGTCTGCGACGAGAATTTAGGGTCCGGCACCTTCACCGAAAGAACGGCGGTGAGGCCTTCGCGGCAATCGTCGCCGGTGAGCGCGATCTTTTCCTTTTTCGCATTGGCCTCGGCATAGCCGTTGACCTGGCGCGTCAGCGCACCGCGGAAACCGGCGAGATGGGTGCCGCCGTCGCGCTGCGGGATGTTGTTGGTGAAGCACAGCACGTTCTCGTGGTAGCTGTCGTTCCACCAAAGGGCCGCCTCGACACCGATGCCGTTGGCTTCCGCGCGCACCATGATCGGCGCCGGCACGATCGCCTTCTTGTTGCGGTCGAGATATTTGACGAATTCCTCGACGCCGCCGGAATAGTGCATCTCCTCGCGCCTCTCGACCGCGTGCCGCATGTCCGAAAGGGCGATGTTGACGCCGGAGTTGAGGAAGGCGAGCTCGCGCAGCCGGTGCTCCAGCGTGGCGAAATCATACTCGATGTTCTTGAAGGTTTCGGTCGAGGCCTGGAACGTCACCTCGGTGCCACGCCTGCCGGGCGCGTCGCCGACCACCTTGAGCGGCGCGACCGCATCGCCATGGGCGAATTCGATGTAGTGTTCCTTGTTGTCGCGCCAGATGCGCAAGCCGAGCTTGCTCGACAGCGCGTTGACGACCGAGACGCCGACGCCGTGCAGGCCGCCGGAAACCTTGTAGGAATTCTGGTCGAACTTACCGCCGGCATGGAGCTGGGTCATGATGACTTCGGCTGCCGAGATGCCTTCGCCCTTGTGGATGTCGACGGGAATGCCGCGTCCGTCGTCGCGCACGGTGACGGAATTGTCGGCATTGAGCACGACGTCGACGCGCGTAGCATGTCCCGCGAGCGCCTCGTCGATCGCGTTGTCGACGACCTCGTAGACCATATGATGCAGGCCCGAGCCGTCATCGGTGTCGCCGATATACATGCCCGGGCGCTTGCGAACGGCGTCGAGACCCTTGAGCACGCGGATCGATTCCGCCCCGTAATCGCTCGGATTTGAGGGTTCGTTTTCGGCAGGCGTCTGCCGAGCAGGTTCTGTCATGAGAGGCCTTCGAGATGTCGCCCGAATCAGCGGCGCAAAAGGCGCTGATATGCAGGCTATTTGTGCCACGAAAGACGGATTGCGCCTAGCGCAAAGTATCTCCCGGCAAGTCTTTGATGAGATAGGGTTTTTTAGCCTATTTTCAAGCCTCACGATGGCCGATTTCGGCCGCTGCAAAAAGCCTGATTCGACGCTCTGTTTTCAGCCCTCAGAGACGTGGATTTTGCGGGGCGGAGAAGCGATCTGAGAGGGCCGTGGCGCCCCGGAACCGGCCAGCGGGTTCAGTAGATCTGATCCGGCTTCTGATCGTCGTCATCCCACCTGAGGGACCAAGCTTCGCCCGCAGCCAGGGTGATGGTGTCGGTACGCGACAGATGGCCGGACACGCGCAGCTCGTAGGAATAGGTGCCGGGCGGCAGATCCAGCGTTTGTGGGTGATTTGCGCCGCCCGCGATCTCGACGGTCCTATCGTTGATCGTGAGCGAAGCCACGTCAGGTACAAGATAGCCGAATATCAGCCGCGCTTGTCCGGCTATCGGCAGGAAGTTGGCCTTGGCCGCGGCCTCGGTATTCCGCTGCACAAGCTCGACCGTGGTCTCGTCCTTGGCGCGGGCCAGCTTCAGGGTGGCCGGCCCCTTTGGGGAGACGAAGGCGAGTTGAGCGTGATCGGCGGCGACCATCGTGCCGTGCGGCTTTTCCTCCCAGCCGCGCTTTGCGAGCTCCGTGCGGTAGAAGGCCAGCACATCGCTGAGCTCGGCTTGCACATGGGTTTCGTATCCGACACGCAGCGGGACTTCAATGCCGGTCGCACGGGTGGTTTTGGAGGCGAAGAAGTTGTGTTGCTTCGGCACCGGCATGTCGGCGCCGGGATCCGCCGGTGTGAGTGCGGCCGAAGTTTGCGGCCATGGATGTGGTATCCATCCGCCCGCGCTTGCGGCGGCCAGACCGCCTGCGAGAAGCACGACGCCGCACAGCGGCAGCAAGCGGCGTGCCGGCCCTCTCATCATGCGCCTTACGGTCGCCATCTCCGTTCTCCGCATCAGCGCCCCTGGCTCAATACATCTGCAGCGGCAGCACGTCTCCGCTTGGTCCCACCAGGAGGCCCCAGGCATCGCCGGCGGCTACGGTGAGCGTCTCGGTGCGAGCAGGACGTCCGGGCAGGCGCAGCGCGTACTGGTACTTGCCGGGCGGCAGATCGAGCATCGGGCCTTTTGGCAACTGCGGACCGCCGGCGCCGGCCGCGATCTTCACGGTCTGATTGTTGATCGTCAGCGATGCTTCCTTCGGCCCCATATTGCCGAGCATCAATCTCGCCTGTCCCGCCTTCGGCATGATGTCGGCCTTGGCCGCGGCCTGCGGATTTCGCTGCATCAGGCTGACCGTCGTCTCGTCCCTGGCGCGGCCGAGCTTCAGCACGGCCGGTCCCTCCGGCGAGGTGAACGCGAGCTCAGCCCGCTCGGCCGTCACGATCGCGCCGTCGGTCTTTTCCTGCCAACCCCGCTTGGCCAGCTCCGCGCGATAGAAGGCGAGGACCTCGCCAAGCTCGGCGGGGACGCTGGCTTCGAGCTCGGTCCGGAACGACTGGTCGCTGCCGGGGAATTTCGTGGAGCTTAATCCGGTCGAACTGCGCTGTGTCGGCACCGGCAGGGCGGAATCGGAATCGGGCGTGAGCGGCTCCCTCGATTTGGTCTGGACCGCCTTAGCCTGCGTCGATTTGGCCTCGACGGGCTTCGCCGCGGCGACGACCAGACCGGAGCCGTTGGCGCTGACGTTCACCTTCGGCCCCATCTGCATCACGGTCATCGAAATCGACTTGCCGCTCTTGGAGAATTCCATCATCGCCATGTTGGGCTGGTTGATGACGGAGGGCTGCTCTTTCCAGCCCGCTGGCTTGAGCGATGCGCGATAGAACGCGGTGAGCGCCTTCACGCTCGAGGTCGAGGAGAATTCGAGCCTGCCGTCCTCGCCCTCGAAGTTCACGCCTTCGGCGTTTTCGGGCAGCGGCACCGGAGTCTTGCTGTCGGCGAGCGCATTCAGCGGCGCGTCAGACAATGCGGCCGCCTGCACCTTGCGCCTTGCTTCGTCGGCGGTGATCAGCTGCTTGGCCGCACCTAACGCATCCCCAAGGAACTTTTCGTCCGCCTCTTTCTTCGCCTTTGCACGGGCGGCAAGCGCGGATCCCTTCACCTGCACGGTGAGGCTGACCATGGTGAAATCGTATTTGCGGCCGAGCCGCAGCACGCCGGTTTCCTCCGCCGAAGAGATCTTGATCGCGACCTCGTCGCCGGGCGCGAGTGGCGCGCTGCCGTCCTCCTGCCAGCCGCGCGCGGCAAGCTCGCGGTGATAGAAGGCGAGCACGGCGGGCAGCTCGGCCATCGCGGCGGCCGACATCTCGCGCTTGTCGGAGCTTGCGCTGCCGAGGCCCCTGGCCGTCTTGGTCGGGCTCGGCCGCGGCAGGCCGGCCAGATCGCTATCGGCCTTGAGCTCGCTGGGTAGGGCGAAGGGCGCGACCCGGATATCGACATTGGTGCGGCCATCGTCGCGGCGCGTCAGCGTCAGCATTACAGGCTTCTGCTGATAGAAGCCGGTCTCCTTGCTATCGGCGTGCGCGTAGAACGCGCGCAGGCCGTTGGGAGCGGTTTCATCCAGGCTGGTCGTCCAGCGCGCAGCGGTTTCCGGCGTGAGCTTCTGCCAGCCGATCGCAGCCATCTGGCTGGCATAGAAACCCGACGTTGCATCGAGCGGCGTCGGCGCGACGCAGCCGAGATAGGGTCGGGTCCCGTCGAACACGATGTCGCTTGCGCCTTCCGGAAACGGCACGTTCCCGTAGATCCGGTCGGTCGTGTAGTAAACCACGGACTGGTCGGGCCGGCCGGGCGCCTGCGTGAAATGAACGGAAAGGCCCTGTCGTCCCTTCCTGAACTTCAGCAGGGTGCTTTTCTCCTCAAGCGGCATCACATAGGACACCCAGCCGTTGGCGCTCAGGAGCTTTTGGATCGCGGGCAGTGTCACGGCCTGCGGCGTCGGTACGCGATATTCGACGCGATAGGGATCGGGGCGCGAGGTGTCTTCCACCGCACCTTCGAGCTGCGGCAGCGCGTGGACGTCGACGACGCCCTCGTCGGCGCCGGCTGCGATCGAGCAGCTCGCCATCAGGAAGAGACCGCATGCAAGCAGCCGCCATCGTGCCGGGACTTGCATCCCGCGCGGGATCATCGCCATTGTTACGTCTCCTGGATGCCGCGCGTCGCCTGGGCGCGCGCGATTGCAACGGCTGCGACACCGTCGGCGAGCCTCAGACGAGAAGTCGCGGCAGGAACCGGGCAGGTTCAAACATCCCGGACCAGTCAATACAGCTGGAGCGGCGACCATGCCTCGCCGTCGCGCCCGACGGTGAGCTCCCAGGCGTCGCCGGCCGCGACGGTGAGGATGTGGGTCCGGGCCGGACGGCCGGGGACGCCCAATTCGTAGGAATATTTGCCGGGCGCCAGATCCAGCGAGACGGCGTTAGCGCCGGCGGCGCGCTTGATGGTCCGCGCGTTGATCCCGAGCACGGCTTCCGTCTCGCCGATGTTGCTGAACACCAGCTTCGCCTGGCCCGGTTCGGGCATGACATTCGCCCGGGTTGCAGTATCCGAGTTCTTCTGCACGAGATGGACCAAGGTGCTGCTGTCTTTGCGGCCGAGCTCCAGCATGGCCGGCCCGAGCGGAGAGACGAACGCGAGTTGCACGTGATCGGCGGAGACGACGGCGCCATCGTGCTGCTCCTGCCAGCCGAGCTTTGCGAGCTCCCTGCGGTAGAAGGCGAGAACGTCGCTGAGCCCGGCGGGCACGGTGGCTTCGAGCTTGACGCGAAGCGGCGCTTCGACGCCCCGCATCAGGGTGGTGTGGATCCCTCTAAAGCTGTAGCGGGTCGGTGCGGGCAACCTGGCATCGGGATCCGGCGTGAGATCGGCCGAAAACAGCGGCTGCGGCATCCAGGCGCCGGCGCTTGCCGCGAGCATGCACGTCGCGAGCAAGACGAGGCCGCACGCAAACGCCCGCCATCGTGCCGGAGCTTGCGCCCCGGACCTTGCCGCCCGCATCTCACTCTCCAGGGTCTCGCGCGTGATGTCATTGCGCGATTGCAAAACGGCTGCGACACCGTCGCCGCCGCCTCCGGCAACTAGTCGCGGCGGAAATGGGGCTGGTTCAACGGCGGCGACTAGCGCCGGGCCGATACCTGTCCGCTTTCGACGTCAAAGATCTCGCCCCCAGCGCCGATCTCGGCGAAGGCGGCGGGGTCTGCGCCGGTCAACCACACCTGCGCGCCGAGTTTGCGCAACTCGTCGAACAGCGCCGCGCGCCTATTAGGATCGAGATGCGCGACGACCTCGTCGAGCAGCAGCAACGGCACGATGCCGGTCATCTCGGCGACCAGGCTCGCATGCGCCAGCACCAGCCCGATCAGCAGCGCCTTCTGCTCGCCGGTCGAGGCATCGCGCGCCGGCATGCTTTTCGGCGCGTAGATCACCTGCAGATCGGTGAGATGCGGACCATCCGTGGTGCGGCCGGCGATGGCGTCACGCGGACGGTTGTCGCGCAGGATCTGGCGGTAGCGGTCCTCGACCGAGGTCGCGGTCTCCGTCAGCAGCGCGTTCTCCATCCAGCCGTCGAGCGCGATCTGCGCCGAGGGGAAGGCGGAGGCCTGCGCGCGAGCGTTCAGCATACCGGTCAGCCGCGCCGCGGTCTGGCCGCGGGTCGCGGCGACCGCGACCGCAAGCTCCGCGGTCTCGCGCTCGATCGCGTCACACCAATGGTCGTCGTAATTGCGCGTCTCGAGCAGGCGGTTGCGCGAGCGCAGGGAGCGTTCGAGCGCGGAGATGCGGCTGGAATGGTCGCTGTCGATGGCAAGCACCAGGCGGTCGAAGAAGCGCCGCCGCTCGGACGCCGCGCCCATGAACAGCCCGTCCATCGCCGGCGTCAGCCACACCATGCGGATGTGGTCGCCGAAGGACGCCGCCGAATTGACCGGTTCGCGGTCGATGCGGCAGCGCCGGCTGACCGCGGCGTCTGCGCGCGGCGGATCGATGCCGGTGCCGAGCGTGGCAAGGCCCAGCGCGCCCTCGACCTGTGCCGACACCGCCCAGGAGCCGTCGCCCTGGTTGTCGGCGACGTCGTCCAGCGTCGCGCGCCGCAGGCCGCGGCCCGGCGACAGGAACGAGATCGCCTCGATGCAATTGGTCTTGCCCGCTCCGTTCGGCCCGACCAGCGCCACCAAGTCAGCCTTAGCCTCGAGCCCCGCCGCCCGGTAATTACGAAAATGCGTCAGCGTCAGGCGATGAATGCGGGAGGGGGTCATGTTGTCTTTGTCATTGCCGGGCATCCACGTTTTGTCTCCAAAGACGTGGATGGCCGGGACAAGCCCGGCCATGACGGATGTAGTCGATGCGAAGGAGCGCCGGTAGCCCTCACACCCGCATCGGCATCAGCACGTACAGCGCGCTCTTGTCGTCGCGGTCTTGCACCAAGGTGGGCGAGCCGGGGTCGGCGAGCCGGAGCGTTGCGACGTCGCCTTCGATCTGGGCGGCGATGTCGAGTAGGTAGCGGGAGTTGAAGCCGATATCGAGCGCGTCGGAAGCGTATTCGACTTCGAGCTCTTCGGTCGCGCTGCCGGAATCCGGATTGGTCACCGACAGCACCAGCTTGCCCGGCGACAGCGAGAGTTTCACGGCGCGCCCGCGCTCGCTGGAAATCGTCGAGACGCGGTCGACCGCGTTCTCGAAATCCTTCTTGTCGACGACGAGCTCCTTGTCGTTGCCCTGCGGGATCACGCGGCCGTAATCGGGGAAGGTGCCGTCGATCAGTTTTGAGGTCAGCACCACATTGCCGATGGTGAAGCGGATCTTGGCCTGCGACAGCTCGATCGTGACCTCGGCCTCGTTGTCCTCGATCAGACGCTGCACTTCGCCGACGGTCTTGCGCGGCACGATCACGCCGGGCATGCCCTCGGCGCCCTTGGGCTGCACCAGGTCGAGCTGGGCGAGGCGGTGGCCGTCGGTGGCGACGCCGCGCAGGGTGGCGGCTTTGGCGGAGCCCGCGGCATGCAGGTAGATGCCGTTGAGATAATAGCGGGTCTCCTCCGTGGAGATCGCGAACTGGGTGCGGTCGATCAGCCGCTTGACGTCCTTGGCGGCGAGACTGAACGAATGCGACATGTCGCCGGCGGCGAGATCCGGAAAATCATTCTCCGGCAGGGTCTGCAGCGTGAAGCGGGAGCGGCCGGCGCGGATCGCCAGCACGGCGCGGTCGCCATCGGCTTCGAGCACGATCTGCGAACCGTCCGGCAGCTTGCGGACGATGTCGTAGAACATGTGCGCCGGCACGGTGGTGGAGCCCGCGGTCGCGGTTTCCGCCGCGAGCGTTTCGGTGACCTCGAGGTCGAGGTCGGTCGCCTTCAGCGACAATTTCGCGTTCTCGGCCCTAACAAGCACGTTGCCGAGGATCGGAATCGTGTTGCGGCGCTCGACCACGCGGTGGACGTGGCCCAGCGACTTCAGGAGTTGCGCGCGTTCGACCGTAACCTTCATTGCACTACTCGCCCGATCCCCAAGGAAACACACATCTGGAAAAGCCGGGCGGCTGGACGCGCGCCACGGCACCGAAGACCCCGGAAGGCCGGATCATCCAGCCGATATGACCAAAGCCGTCAGGGTCGCGCAAGGTGGCGCGGATGGCCTCCGGATTCAAGGGATCGGGAGGCAGTTCCCCACGATTTACCGATGTTTCCGCAACGCGCTGAACGCCTCGCCGGGCACGGACGTCTCTGCACCCGTCATGGCCGGGCTTGTCCCGGCCATCCACGTCTTGGTTCGCGGTCCTAAGAACGTGGATGCCCGGGACAAGCCCGGGCATGACGACCTCCGATGCAGCTTGGGATGGGGCCGGAAGAAAATAGGCGTTTATTCCTGAAGCTGGCGCTTGAGCGATTCGACCTCGTCCGACAGCGCCGTGTCCTTGGAAACCAGGGCCTCGATCTTGCGCACGGCGTGCAGCACCGTGGTGTGGTCGCGCCCGCCGAAGCGGCGGCCGATTTCCGGCAGCGATCGCAGGGTCAGCGTCTTGGCGAGATACATCGCCACCTGGCGCGGACGGACCACGTTGGCGGTCCGGCGCGAGGACAAGAGGTCGGAGCGGCTGACATTATACTGCCGTGCCACCACGCGCTGGATGTCCTCGATCTTGATCCGCTTCGGCTCCTGCGGCCGGATCAGGTCGCGCACCTCGTGCTCCGCCATCTCCAGCGTCACCGGCCGGCTGTTGAGCTTCGAATGCGCGAGCAGGCGGTTGATCGCGCCTTCGAGATCGCGGCCGTTGTGGGTGATGGCGCGGGCCAGATAGGTCAGCACCTCCTCCGGCACCTCGAAGGTCGCATGATGGGCGCGGGCCGCGGCGACGCGCGACTTGAGAATACCGTGCCGCAGCTCCTCGCCGAGCGAGGCCATCTCGACCACGAGGCCGCCGGCCAGCCGCGAGCGCACGCGGTCGTCGAGGCTTTCGAGATCGGACGGCGGACGGTCGGCCGCGATCACCACCTGGCGGCCGGCATCGATCAGCGCGTTCAGCGTGTGACAGAACTCGGCCTGGGTCGACTTGCCCTGCAGGAACTGGAGATCGTCGATCACGAGCACGTCGATGCCGCGCAACGCTTCCTTGAAGGCCAGCGCCGTCTGCGTCTTCAGCGCGGCGACGAAACCGTACATGAATTTCTCGGCGGTGAGATAGAGCACCTTGCGCTCGTTGCCGGAATTGCCGGCCCAGGTCACCGCCTGCAGGAGATGCGTCTTGCCGAGGCCGACACCCGCATGGATATAGAGCGGATTGAACATGACGGGATCGCCGCGACGACCCTCGGCGACCTGACGCGCAGCCGCATGCGCCAGCGTGTTGGAGCGACCGACGACGAAGCTTGCAAATGTCAGGCGCGGATCGAGCGGCGAGCCGCCGAGCGCATCATGATTGGCCGAGACCGGCGCGGTCGCGGTCGAACGCAGCTCCGGCGCAGGCGAGCGGCGCGTTTCGATCGGCGCGGGCGCTTCCTTCTGCTGAACCACGGGGCGCACGGCCGAGCGCACGGTGAGATCGATGCGATGCACTTCGGGCATCTCGGCCTGCCAGCACGACAGCACGCGCTCGGCATAATGGGCCTGGATCCAGCTCTTCAGGAAGCGGGTCGGCACCGACAGACGCACGCTCTCGTCCTGGACGCCTTCCAGATCCATGCGCGCGAACCAGCTCGTATAGACGTCCTCGCCAACGTTCGAGCGCAGCCGACTCTTCACGCGTGACCAGCGATCCTGTTCCGGGGTTGTCATCATTTGAGAACTTTTCTTGAGAGATAAGGTTGCGTGGTGAGCGCCATGCAGAGTTCCTGCCAGGGATACCTGCCCAGGGATATTTGCGATGGCGGGACCTCAAGCGATTTCACCTGCAGGCATGGCTCGACCGTTCGGCGGAAACGCCGCGTCCGATCAGCGATGTCTAGAGATGGAGGGGTCGCGAGGTCAGCGCGTACTCGGCGCTCCGTGACACGCGGGAGGCTTGGTGTCCGACGGATCTAAAACGGCATCGCTGGAAGTCGAAATGCTGGAAGTCGAAATGTGTTTCAATACCGCGTTGAGTTCGTAAGACATGATACCTCCCCGTCCTGCCGTAATTGCTCACGACAAGGTCCTGCGTGTCTAAACGACACCCGCGTCTTAGTCGGATGCCTGCCCGTGTACTCGTCGTCCGCTCGGCTTCGCCATCATGCCTGTCGGGGCAGCTTTCAAGATGTCTCTTAAGCGCAAGAGATAGATCCCGCTTGGAGACATTCAGACAAAGAGCTACCGTCCCACATTGCTGTGGGTTTTGATCCGACAATCGCTTGTTGAAGCGCCGCCTACGTGCACATCGCCGCCGATTTGCACGCTCGCCCCGTTTCCGATACCGCGCTGGTCTCAAGATCGTGGGCGCCGCTGACCTCTTAAGGAATACACTATGCGGAAAGACTCGCAACGGAATTGATTCACACTTGAGGCATCAAAAATCTTGATCTGCGTTAACGCCACGCAGACTTGTGCACAGGCTTCAGAGCAAGTTTTTGGAATCGTGCTCAGAATCGAAGACGCCACGTTTGATGTGACAATTCTCCGCCACCGCCAAAAATTTTTTACAAAAGCGTCACGCGCGCGACGCGCGGGTGAATTTTCCAAATGCTTGGCGTCACTATGTCGATAAGTTGTTAGCGAGCCATCGTTTTTTGAGTCTCGTTTCACAGGGTAACTCCATCGCGTGACGCGATCCGGGGAAACTACGGTGTGCAGAACTCGCAGGCACACGAATTCAACTTGCGCCCGCCTCGCAGGGGCTTTTTGCACCGCGGTGGAAGTTTCCGCTGTTGCAAAACCATTCGCAGGTAAAACTACGGACGCATCATGGTGCAAACGCCGCAATCCTCCGATCGAAGGTCGTTCGCCGCGTGACTGGTTGCGTGACTATGACGGGCAACAAAAAAGCCCGGCGCGATGCCGGGCTGTTTGACGGGTGTGATGTGCGATGTGATCGCCCGATCGAATGACTCGACCGGACGGCGTGCCAGAACGCTCGCGAGTTTACTTGGCGAGCTTGGCGATCTGCGCGGTGAGCCGCGAGACTTTGCGGCTGGCATTGTTCTTGTGAATGATGTTTCGCTGCGCGGCGCGCATCAAAGCGGGCTCGGCATTCGCCAGCGCCGTCACGGCAGCGGCGCGGTCGCCGGTCTTGATGGCTTCTTCGACGTTACGCACGGCACCGCGCATCTGGGTGCGGCGCGACTTGTTGACGGCGGTGCGGCGGGCGATCTTGCGCGTCGCTTTCTTGGCGGAAGTGGTATTGGCCATGGTCTCAATGTCCTTTGCGGGTACCGGTCGCGTCTTGGTCGGGTAGCGCCGGCTTGCTTGACCGCGTAATCGACGCTCGGATTTAAGGTGTTCGGTTGCTAGGCCGTTCCCGGAACATGAGCGACAGCCTTTCGGCCGTCTCTGAGGCCCAAAGAGCCTGCATCTGCTCAAAGAACAGCGGCGGCAGGATTGCGCCCGCCGCCAGTTGGCGCCCTTATAGAGAGGGTCTTTGGCACCGTCAACGCTTTCCCGGGCTGGACAAGCAGCCCCTTAGGGCGCGGATGAGTGCCGTAACGCCCTGAAGAGGTTGAATTTCTGCCGTCTCCCTTGTATTGGCTGGCGGCGTTCCGAGGGTCGTCCGATCGGACGACCATAGAGGGTGAGGCATGATCCGCGGCTTTTTCCGACTGATTGGGCTGTTGCTGCTCGCCGGCGGGTTCATCTTCATGGTCTACGACGGCGCCCGCTGGGTGGCCGACCAGACCCTGCGGTTCACTCGCTTCGGCCAGTTCTGGAACGACATCAATCAGGCCAGCCAGACGGCATTCCGGACCTGGGTCGAGGCCAAGGCGCCCTGGCTCTGGACCTCGGTGATCCGCCTGGTGCTGGATCAGCCGGTTTTCGCCGTCCTCGGCATTCTCGGCATCCTCCTGATGATCCTGTTCCGCCCGCGCAAGCCGCTGATCGGCTATTCCCGGGATTGAGCTTTCAATCCGCGCGACTCGAACCGGCGCGCGGGCGGCGTAACAGGGCTGCCCCTTTGCGCGTAAAGACTTATATTCCCAACTGATCACGAGCACGCCGCCTGAGCGCTTGGCTCATCGCCTTGGCTCAATAGCTTGTCCCAGGCGACCGACAGCTCGTTCTTGGAGATCCGTCCATGCTGTTCATGCGCAAGACCACCGCATTGCCGAGCGCCACGGAAGCGCTGCCGGGCCGTGCGCAAGCCATTCCGACCGCGACCACCCATTTCGTCAACGGCGCGAAGTTGCAGCCGCCTTATCCCGCCGGTCTCGAGCAGGCGGTGTTTGGGCTCGGCTGCTTCTGGGGCGCCGAGCGCAAGTTCTGGGAGCTCGGCGACGGCGTCTACGCCACCGCTGTCGGCTATGCCGGCGGCCACACGCCGAACCCGACTTATGAAGAGACCTGCTCGGGCCGCACCGGTCACACCGAAGTGGTGCTGGTCGTGTTCGATCCGACCAAGGTGTCGTACGAGAAGCTGTTGAAGACGTTCTGGGAGAGCCACAACCCGACGCAGGGCATGCGTCAGGGCAACGACGTCGGCACGCAATATCGAAGCGCGATCTACACCTATTCAGACGCGCAGAAGAAAGCGGCCGATCAATCGAAGGCGCTCTATCAGAAGGCGCTTGCTGCAAAAGGTCTCGGCACCATCACCACCGAGATCGCACCCGCCGGCGAATTCTACTTTGCCGAGGACTATCATCAGCAATATCTCGCCAAGAATCCCGCCGGCTATTGCGGCCTGGGCGGCACCGGCGTGTCCTGCCCGATCGGGGTGGGTGTGAGCGCGTAAGTCTAACCACGAACTCGCTGCACCTCTCCCGCTTGCGGGAGAGGTCGACGCGACTCGGGCGATGCGAAGCATCGTCCCGAGCGCGGCGGGTGAGGGCTCTTTCCTCTAGGGGGCTGTCTCGTCGTGGAGACACCCTCTCCCCAACCCTCTCCCGCAAGCGGGAGAGGGAGCGCACTGCGCCCTTAGCCGCATCGCCACCCGCCCCCTCAACGCTTTATTAACCATAACCGGTGCATCACTGGATTTGTCTCGTTTCGAGGGATAGGTCCGGTGCCGGTTGCACGCGCGTTTCGATGGTCGATTTCGGCAGTGTCCCTGGCAGCGTCCGCCGCGCTTGCCCTTGGCGGCTGCATGCAGACCGCCGGCCCCGTCGCGGTGATGCAGCCGCGCGCCGATCTCGACTCCATGGCCTATGGCCAGCCCTATTACGCGCCACAGCCGGTCGCGGTCGCCGACGGTGGCGGCGCCATCGGGGCGTTGCGCAATTCCTTTGCCTCTTCGCCTGCGCCCATGCCGGTCGGTTACGCCGCACCGATGGCGGCGCCGGTCCGCTACGATTCCTCCTACCATCTCGACGCCGGCGACAGGCTGCGCGTCGTGGTATATGGCCAGGAAGGTCTCACCAACAGCTACGCGATCGACGCCGGCGGATCCATCACCATGCCGCTGATCGGCGGCGTGCCCGCACGCGGTCGCACTCCGGCGGGACTTGCGGGCGAGATCGCCGCGCGGCTGCGCAACGGCTACATCCGCGAACCCTCGGTCGCCGTCGAGATCGAGGCCTATCGCCCGTTCTTCATTCTGGGCGAAGTCTCCGCGCCCGGCCAGTATCCTTACGTGCCAAACATGACGGTCGAAAGCGCCGTCGCGATCGCCGGCGGCTTCTCGCCCCGCGCCAAGCGCGACGTGGTCACCGTCACGCATACCGAAGCCGGCGGAGCCATGCGCGCCGTGGTGCCGCTCGGCACCCCCTTGAGCCCCGGCGACACCGTGTTCGTCGGCGAGCGCTGGTTCTAGAGCGTTTTCGAGCGAAGTGGATACCGGTTCGCGTGAAGAAAACGCGTCAAAAATGAATCTAGAGCTTCGGCTCTGATGCAATCAGAACCGAAGCTCTAGCTCACCTTCTGAAATCCAGCCGCCCGTTCGGAAAACATCCGTCGATGCGCGCGGCATCGACCACGCGCCCGATCCATGGCCGCGTGATCGCGGGATTGGTTAGGTTGATGTATTTCCCCACCAGGCGCGCGCCCTCGCGCGCAGCATCGATCAGCCCGTGCCGTCGGCCGTGATCCCAATCGAAGCGCAGATAGATGCGTCCGCCTGCGACCCGCACCTCCGCGCGCCCGTCTTTCCACGTCTCCGGCGTATCGCCGGCGATGGTCGGATCGGCGCCGCCATTCCAGCGGCTGGCCCACGGGCCTTCCAGAGGATCGGACAGCGCCTGAATGTCTGCCCAATGCGCCGCGTTGTCGTCGGCCGCATCGCCCGAAAGTAAGGCGGTTGCGGCATAGTCCATGACGTCGCGATCATCAGGCGCGGGCACGTCCATGGTGCCGAACGGATTGCGGATGACGATGTTCGTATTGGCCTGCTGCATGACGATCTCCCGGCGTACGATGGCTTGATCAGCCAGCTCTATCGCCGGGCAGCAGGATGCAGCCACCCGATTCCTGCTCGCCATTGCGCGCCTGCGCCTGTCGGCGCCTCCCGGAATGACAGCGAAGCCGCGCGCTACGATTTCAAATGCCTGGCGAAAAATTCCATGCTGCGCGGCCAGGCGATGTCGGCGCTCGCCTTGTCATAGCTCGCCCGCTCATCGCAATGGAAGCCGTGCTGGGCGCCCGGATAGACGAAGACCTCGACGTCCGGCCGCTTCGTCTTGATGGTCTCCACGTCGGTCAGGGGAATGCCGGCATCCTTCTCGCCAAAATGCAGCTGCGTCGGCGCTTTTGGTGTCTCGTCAGCAAAGCGCACGACGGCGCCGCCGTAATAGCCGATAGCGGCATTCAGGCCCGACAGCCGCGTCGCCGCGACAAAGGCGACGCTACCGCCCAGGCAAAAGCCGATGATGCCAACCGGACCGACGCTCTTCACCGCATCGATCGCCGCCTGCGTATCGCGCAGCATCGCGTCCCAATCCGGACTGGCGACGAACTTGCGCGCTTCCGCGATCTCGTCAGGCGTGTAGCCGGACTGGAAGCCCGGCGAGGTCCGGTCGAAGATCGACGGCGCGATCGCGACATAGCCTTCCCCGGCGAGGCGATCGCAGACCGAGCGGATGTGATGGTTGACCCCGAAAATTTCCTGGATCACCACCACCGCGCCCTTCGCCGTGCCCGCGGGGTCAGCGCGATAGGCACTGAGCTGGAAATTATCGGAGGCCGTCAGCTTGATGTCTTGTCCCACGCGGGTTGTCCTTTTTAGTTAGTCTTCGATTGCGGGTTCCGCTCGTTCCACAAACTCGTCATGCCCGGGCTCGTCCCGGGCATCCACGTTCTTGGTGAGGCAGGAAAGACCGTGGATGGCCGGGACAAGCCCGGCCATGACGATGTGGCAGCTTCAACGCATGATGGCGCAGAGAGGATTGCTCTGCGTCTCACTCCCACATCCAGTTCTCGCCGTAATCCTCCTTCCATCCCGCCAACCGGCCATGACGAAACTGCAGGAACAGGCGGTGACGGTTGGAGATCAGTCCGCTGCCGCCGATATTGCGAAGCGCGAGATAGATCTCGTTGCCGGGGCGGCCCCTCACATATTGCAGGGGTTGGCCGAGGGCGCGCGCGGTTTGCCCGGCATCCATGCCGAAGGCGAGCGGGGTGTTGTTCGACAAGGTCGCGACGAAGGGCAGGCGGGGCGGTGTCCCGCCGAATTGCTCGGCCTGCGCGGATACTGACAGCAACACCGCGCCCGCAGCCAACATCGCTCGCTTCATTGCCAGTGTTCCTGTCCGATCTATTCCGGCAAGTTCTTCAGGAAAGGCAGCACCGCGTCAACAAAAGCCTGCGGCTGGTCGATGTTGACGGCGTGCCCGGCGGCGGGGATCACGGCCTTTTGTGCGCCGGGAATTTTCGCGGCCATATAGTCGGACGCGGCGAGAAACGGCGTGTCGTCGGCGCCGACCACGATCAGGCTGGGCACCTTGATCTCTGGCAGTAGCTCGATCACCTTCGCATCGCGCTGGGTCAGCATGCCGCGTGCGGCGAGCGCCAATCCCCTGGCACTGCGATGGTTCGCGGTGGCGCGCTCGCGCGTCGCCGCCTTCAGCACGTCGAGCCCTTCGCGATCGAGCTTGTCGGCAGTGGCGAGCGCCCGCGCATTCCAGGCCTCGCGTGCGTCATCTTTCTTGAAGCCCGGGCCGGTGTCGATAATCAGCAGCGCGCGGACGCGCTTTGGATGCGCGCGAGCGAAGGCGAGCGACATGTAGCCGCCGAGCGACAGTCCGCCGATGATGGCGCGCTCAGTGCCGACCGCATCGAGGATCGCCGCCATGTCGCCGACCGTGAGCGCTTCGCTGTAAGCGGCGGCATCGGCGGGATAGTCAGACTGGCCGTGACCGCGCATGTCCCACAAGATCAGCTTGTGATCCCTGGCAAGCGCCTCGACCTGCCCATGCCACATCGCCGAGGTCGAGGAGTAGCCGTGGGTGAGCAGCAGCGGCGGACCTTCGCCATGAACCTCGTAGTAGATTCCGACGCCGTCCCGATCGATCCCAGGCATTGCTTCCACCTTGTCATCTTGTTTCTTCGCTCATCCTAACGCGGTCGGTTACTCGGAGGAAACCGCCGTGACGCGATGGCCTGCATGCTTGGTGTGCACTCTGTTGCGTTCAGCCGCTGCATCACCGCCGGTCTCGCAACGCACAAGAAGCGCGCGCCGCGTTTGTTTCGATCGTTTCCAAATTGCATTTGCCTCCGCGCCTGAACGCGATCATTCTTGCGGGCAAGGCTGGCGCCGGCCCGGTGGGCGTCCGCTACTCAAGTTGCCGCCGTAAGCGGCTTCATGCACCGGCAGGGGAAGACGCCTATGCCAACTCTCACCATCAACGGGCGGAGTCTGTCCGTGGATGCGGCGAATGACACGCCGCTCCTCTGGGCGATCCGCGAGCAATTGCAGATGACCGGCACCAAGTTCGGCTGCGGTGCCGGCCTGTGCGGGGCCTGCACCGTGCACGTCAACGGCGAAGCCGTGCGTTCGTGCCAGACCATGATCAGCGATGTCGCCGGCAAGAAGATCACCACCATCGAAGGCCTCGCTGCCAAGGGCGACCATCCCTTGCAGAAGGCATGGATCGCCGAGCAGGTTCCGCAATGCGGCTACTGCCAATCCGGGCAGATCATGCAGGCGGCATCGCTGCTAGCGAAGAATCCAAACCCGACCAAGGAAGAGGTCGTGGCGCATATGGACGGCAATCTCTGCCGTTGCATGACCTATTCGCGGATCCAGAAGGCAATCATGCGCGCCGCAACCGAGATGCGCACCGCATCCGCCTCCGGCAACGAGCGGAGGCCCACATGAATAAGCACATCAAGACCGTCACAGCCGAAACGACTGATCTTAGCCGCCGCTCCTTCCTGGTCGGCACCGCCGCGACCGGCCTCGTGCTCGGCTATGCCGGCGTGCCTGGCATCGGTGAGGCGCTTGCCGCGCCTTCGGCCTTCGAGCCGAGCGTCTGGTACGCGATCGCGCCCGATGGTCTCGTCACCGTCACCTGCGGCAAGGCTGACATGGGCCAGCACATCGCCTCCACCATGGCGCAGATCGTGGCCGAAGAGTTAGGGGCCAAATGGAGCGACATGCGCGTCGCCCTCGCCTCCAACGATCCGAAGTTCAACGATCCCGTGTTGGGCGCGCAGATCACCGGCGGCAGCTGGTCGACCATGATGAACTTCGACGCCATGAGCCGGGCTGGCGCAGCCGGGCGGATGGCGTTGAGCGAAGGTGCGGCTGCCGCGATGGGCGTGCCGGCGTCGGAACTCGTGGTGCGCGATTCCATGATCTCGCATCCGAAGTCGAAGAAGACGATGTCGTTCGCCGATATCGTGAAGAGCGGCAAGGCGACCAAGACCTTCACGCCGGACGAGCTCAAGGCGATCGTGCTGAAGACGCCGGATCAATACACCATGATCGGCGTTTCGGTGCCGCAGCTCGACATTCCCTCCAAGACCAACGGCACGGCCAAATACGGCATCGACGTAATGCTGCCGGGCATGGCCTATGGCGCAGTGGTGACGCCGCCGGTGCGCTTCGGCGCCACGGTGAAATCGGTCGACGACAGCGCCGCCAAGAAGGTGCCGGGATTCATCAAGGCCGTCACCCTCGACGACAAGACCGGAACGACTTCGGGATGGGTCGTCGCGGTCGCCAGCACCTATGCCAACGCCAAGAAGGCAGCGCAGGCGCTCAAGATCGCCTATGACGGCGGTCCGAATGCGAAAGTGTCGAGCCAGTCGCTGCTCGACGAAGCCAAGCGGCTTCAGAAGCTGGAGGATTCCGGGCAATTCTTTGTCAAGGACGGCGATCCCGCGGCGGCGTTCGGCACGGCGACCAAGGTGCTGGAGGCGGAGTACACCACCAGCATCAACATCCACGCGCCGATGGAGCCGATGAACGCGACTGCGGAGTTCAAGGGCGACATCCTGCACATCTATTCCGGCAACCAGTTCGCAACGCGCTCCGGTGCGATCGCGGCGGGTGCGGCCGGGATCGATCCGAAGTTCGTGGTCATGCACCAGATGTGGCTCGGCGGCGGCTTTGGCCGCAGGCTCGATGCCGACATGATGATTCCGGCGGTGCAGGCGGCAAAGGCCATCGGCAAGCCGGTGAAGGTGATCTACACGCGCGAGAACGACATGACGATGGATTTCTCGCGTCCGCTCACCTACCAGAAAGTGAAGGCGGGCGTGGACGGCGACGGCAAGCTCGTCGCGCTCAGCCACGACGTGGTTTCGGCCTGGCCGACGGCGCGCTGGGGAATCCCCGATTTCCTGACGCCCTCGGTGGACAAGAAGGGTCCGCTGGACTCCTTCACGGTGAACGGGGCGGACTTCTTCTACACCGTGCCCAACCATCATGTGCGCGCGATCAAGAACGAGATGGCGCACAGCGCCACGCCGTCCGGCCAGCTCCGCTCGGTGGCACCGGGCTGGACCTTCTGGGCGGTCGAAAGCATGATCGACGAGATCGCGGCTGCCGCGGGCAAGGACCCCGCGCAGTTCCGCATCTCGCTGCTCGACGGCGCCGGCAAGAACGACGGCGGCGCGCAGCGGCTGCGCAACACGCTGCTCGCCGCGATGGGCCTTGCCGGTTACGGCAGCAAGAAGCTGCCGAAGGGTGAGGGCATGGGCGTGGCCTGCGTGTCGTCGCAGGAACGCGCGACCGCAAGCTGGACGGCCTGCGTCGCCCACGTCGCCGTCGCGCCGTCGGGCGAGGTGACCGTGAAGAAGCTCACGGTCGCAACCGACGTCGGCACGCAGGTGCATCCCGACAACATCCGCGCCCAGGTCGAGGGTGCGGCGCTGTGGGGCCTGTCGCTGGCGATGTACGAGAAGGCGACGCTGAAGGACGGTGGCATCGAACAGACCAATTTCGACAGCTACACGCCCTTGCGCATGAGCCAGGTGCCCGAGGTCGCGATTGCCGTGATCGCCAATGGCGAGAAGGCCACCGGCGTCGGCGAACCCGCGGTGACGGTGATTGCACCCGCGATCGGCAACGCCATCTTCAACGCCTCAGGCGCCCGCGTCCGGGCCCTGCCGATCACGGCCGAAGCCGTGAAGGGCGCGATGAAGGCGTAAGGCTGGTTGCGATTGTTGACCTGACATGATCCGCCGGGGGGGCAGCCCCCGGCGGTTTCGTCGTTAAAAAATCCCTGTGTTTGCAAGCACATCTTTACTGTGCATGGGGTTGTTTTCGAGGTTTTTGATTGGAGCCGCCCGGGAAGGCGAACTCCGTAAAATTGTCCCTGATTCCGCAGGGTTCCATTGAGCACGCCTCTTAAGGGCCGGAGAACCTGATCCGGCTTAGGCTTTGGCCCGAAACACGCCCGTGCTCTTGGGGAAGCCATGAACGCCTCAGCCAAACCAGCCGCCAAACGCCGGCTTCTGCTCGCCTCCGACCGGAGCGACGAGAGCACCGAACTCGCCAGCATCCTCAAGGCGGTCGGCGACGTTGCCACGGTGACGACGCAGGAGCTCCCCGAGCAGCCCTCGCGCGATCTCTCCGGCCTCGTGGTCGACATCAATTTGCGCTCGCCCGAGAGCGTGCAGCGGGTGCGCAACAAGCTGCGCGGCGACGCCTATCGCGCGATGCCGCGACTGTTCGTGCTTGCGGACGCCCTGCATCACGGCACCATGCAGGCCTGGGCGCTGGGCGCCACCGACACCATCTCGCGGCCGCTTCAGCCCGAGGACATCCTGCAGCGCATCCGTGCGGCCTTCCCCGACACCGCCGTCTATGACGCGACCGATCGCGGCAAGACGCTCAACCGCGGCGTCGAGGCCGCACACGCGGTGCTGAAGAAGATGTTCGAGAAGCTGCCGCTCGGCGTGCCCCTGACCTTCGACGACGTCATCGCCGCCGAGAGCAAGATCCTGAAGGCAATCAAGCACTCCTCGCTGCGCGAGTGGCTCACCACGGTGGGCTGCCACCATGTCGGCAGCTACCGCCACTGCCTGTTCGTGACCGGATTTGCGGTCTCCTTCGCCCAGCATCTCGGCATGCGCGAGGACGACCAGCGCCGGCTGACCCGCGCCGCGCTGCTGCACGACGTCGGCAAGGCGTTCGTCCCCTCCGCGCTGCTCGACAAGCCCGGCAAGCTCACCGACGAGGAGATGGCCGAAATCCGCCAGCATCCGCGCCGCGGCTATGACGCGCTCGCAGCGCAGGGCGGCTTCCCGCCGGAGATGCTGGACGTCGTGCTGCATCACCACGAATTCCTCGACGGCTCCGGCTATCCCAACAATCTCTCGTCGAACCAGATCAGCGATATCGTGCGGGTCACGACGATCGTAGACATCTACGCGGCACTCGTGGAGAAGCGCGCCTATCGCATGCCCTTCACCCACGCGCGAGCGTTTGCGATGATGGAAGGCATGGGCGGCAAGCTGGACCAGCAGCTGTTGCAGGCGTTCCGCCCGGTGGCGCTGGGGTCGTTCTGATTTAGGGGTCATTCCGGGGCGCGCGGAAAGCGCGAACCCGGAATCTCGAGGTTCCGGGTTCGGTGCTTCGCACCGCCCCGGAACGATAGAAAAACTCACCCCACCATCTTCCTCAGCTCCGCCTTCGCCACCTTCTCCAGCGTCGAGCGCGGCATGTCGTCGACGAAGCGGATCTCGCGCGGCACCTTGAAGTCGGCGAGGCCGGCGCGGCAGGCGGCCATCACCGCCTCGTGCAGATCGGGCCGCGCACCGGCGACGCCCCCTTGCGGGATGATGAAAACGACCGGCACCTCGTCCAGCATCGGATGCGTCTTCGCCACCACGGCGGCCTCGCGCACGCCAGGGACGACTGCGACCACCTGCTCAATCTCGGACGCGGCGACGTTCTCGCCGCCGACCTTGAGCATGTCCTTGCTGCGGTCCCCGAAGCGGATGTAGCCGTTCTCCAGCCGCACCACCCGATCACCGGTGAGAAAGAAGCCGTGCTCGTCGAAGCTTTCGCGCGTCGCCTTCTCGTTGTGCAGATATTCGGCGAACAGCGACAGGCCGACGATGCCCTTGATCGAGAGGTTGCCGGTGTCGCCGACCTCGGTCGGCCTGCCGTCGTCGTCGGTGATGCGGATTTCATATTCCGGCGCGGCGCGGCCAATCGACATCGGAATGTTGGGCTGGTCGATCTCGCCGACGATGCCGTGGGTGATGGTCTCGGTCATGCCCCACCAGCCGATCATCTTGACGCCGAAGGCGGCGAAGGCCGGCGGTTCGTTGATCGCGGTGCCCCACAGACGGAATTTGTGATCGCGCGGGATTTCCTGCTCGAGCAGCGCCTTCATGCAGAACGGGATCGTCGAGGTCCAGGTCGAGCCGTGCTCGCGCGCGGCGCCCCAGAACCGGCTGGCGGAAAAGCGCGGCTGGATCATGCAGGTGGCACCGACCCAAAGCGTCGCCAGCATCGAATAGGCCAGCGCGTTCGTATGGAACAGCGGCAGATAGGTCTGATGCACGTCGCTTGCGTGCAGGTCCTCGTGCGCGGCGTTGATCTTGGCGCCCCACAGCGCGTTGGCGTGGGTCCACAGCACCGCCTTGGGGCGCGATGTCGTGCCCGAGGTATATTGCACGCTGCACGGCGCGAGCGGATCGGTCGCGCGCCTGGGACGGTCGGCACTGTCGGCGAACAACTCCTCAAAGCTGTCGCTGCGCGAAACCGGTTTTGCGGGCGCCGCGCCCGAATCATGCGAGGTCACCGCCATCCAGCGGATGTTGCGGCAGTTCTGTGCGACGATCTCGGCATAGGCCGGCTGCGTGATCGCGGCGACCGCGCCGCAATGATCGGCAAAATAGTCGAGCTCGGCCGGTGCCGAGCGTGTGTTGGTGGTCACCGCGATCGCGCCCAACTCGACACAGGCAAACCAGGCCAGCAGCGCCTCGATGCAATTGTCGAGGTGAATAAGCACATACTCGCCCGGCTTGACGCCGCGCTTCGCCAGTCCCGCCGCGAGCGCGCCGACCCGCTCGTGAAACTCACCATAGCTCCAGCGCCGCGCGGGCGCGTCGAACGGCGCCCAGATCAGGAATGGATGCGAGCTGCGCACCTCGGCCCGCATCTTCAGCAGCCAGGGCACGTCGAGCCCGTCGAATGGGCCCACGATTCCGGCGGCGGCTTGCGAATTCGGCATGTGTCCTCCCGTGCAACCTGCATCTTGTCGTCGGCCGCGTTTTGATAATTGCGTCTTCCTGCCATCGGACGGCGCGGGGCGCAAATGCCGTGCTCTCTCTGCCGTCATGGCCGGGCTTGTCCCGGCCATCCACGCGCTGACGCATGGTACGAAGAACGTGGATGCCCGGGACAAGCCCGGGCATGACGACGGAGTGCGTGGCTCGAAGCGCCTTACCGGCCGTCAGTCCTCATACGACGAAATCTCGATCAGGCTGCCATCCGGATCCCTGCAATAGACCGAGCGCAGGGTGCCGCGCGCGCCCTGCTTGGGAACCGGACCCTCCTCGATCGCGACGCCATGTGCCTTCAAATGCGCCACCACCTCGTCGGGGCTGGCGGAGGTGAGGAAGCACAGATCCTCGCTTCCGGGGGTCTGGTGGTCCGCGGTGAACCACTCCACCTTGTCGGCATCGCGGGGCCGGACGTTGATCTTCTGGTTACCGAATTGTAGCGAAGTCCGCGGCGCTTTGCCGCCGCCGGGGTCGAACACCTTGACTTCCATGCCGAGAATCTTGCCGTACCACGCGGCGGTCTCTGCGACATCCGCGACGTTGATCACGAGATGATCGAGGGCTTCGACCTTGACCGCCATGCCTTATCCTTTCGTCGCGATGCGCCCCGTGCACTTTCCGCCTGCGGCAAGCTTTGTTACAAGCGCGCCGACGCCATTTTCAAGCTATCTGGCTTCAAGAACAACACTTGGGAGAACCCTTGAGATGATCACTCGCCGTACCGCGCTGAGCCTGCTCGCCGCCAGTCCGCTTGCAGCCAGCCCGCTGTCGAAGGCCCTTGCCGCCGACTACCCGACCCACCCGGTGAAATGGGTGGTCGGCTATCCGCCGGGCGGGGCCACCGACATCCTGGCGCGGCTGATCGGCCAGCGGCTGTCGGAGAAGTTCGGCCAGCAATTCGTGATCGAGAACAAGCCGGGTGCCGGCAACAATATCGCGACCGAATCGGTCGTCAATGCCGAGCCCGACGGCTACACGCTGCAACTGGTCAATCCGGCCAACTACATCAACGCCTCGCTCTACACCAACCTGAAGTTCAACTTCGTGCGCGACATCGCGCCGGTCGCCTCGTTCCAGCGTGTGCCGAACGTCATGACCGTCAACAAGGACGTGCCGGCCAAGACCGTCGCCGAATTCATCGAATACGTGAAGGCCAATCCCGGCAAGGTCAACATGGCCTCCTCGGGCAACGGCACCTCGGTGCATCTGTCCGGCGAGATGTTCATGGCGCTGACGGGCTGCAAGATGCAGCACGTGCCCTATCGCGGCGCCGCGCCCGCGATCACCGACATGCTCGGGGGCCAGGTGCAGGTGATCTTCGACAACATGCCCTCGATCATCCAGCACATCCGGTCCGGGGCGCTCCGCGCCATCGGCGTCACCACGGCGGAGCGCTCGCCGCAGCTGCCCGACGTGCCTGCGATTGGCGAGACCGTGAAGGGCTACGAGGCGAGCGCGCTGTTCGGCATGGGGGCGCCGAAGAACACGCCCAAGGAAATCATCGCCAAGCTCAACAGCGAGATCAACACGCTGATAAAGGAGCCGGACATGGCCAAGCGCCTGGTCGAGCTCGGCGGCGAGCCGCGGGCGCAGACGCCCGAGGCGTTCGGCGAGGAGATCAAGGCCGAGACCGAGAAATGGAAGAAGGTCGTCGAGTTCGCCGGCCTCAAGGTCGAGTAGCGATCTTGTGATGTCCGTGATTGGAGCCCTGCCCCGTTCGGCAGGGCTTTTTTCTTGCGTATCAAGGTTTCTTGCACGCCAGCCTCGTTGATCTGGAATAAAACGGCTTGGCGAAACCTGATGCTATATGGCGCGTATCTCGCGCTGTGAGGATAGGAGTTGGGATCATGCGCAAGACGCAATTGGCACTGCTGGGCCTCGGCGCCACACTCCTGGCCGGCTTCTCCGCCGTCACGCCTGCAGCGGCGCGCGACTATCCCTGGTGTGCCCAGGGCGGTGAGTATGACTATCCGGGCGAATGCTCCTACAGCACCTATGAACAATGTCAGGCTAGCGTGTCCGGCCGACTGCTGTACTGCGATCGAAATCCCCGCTTTGCCTACAGCCAGGTTTCGCCGGCGCAACCGCGGCTGCACCGGCGACCGCGGCCCGTCGCGCCGTACTAGCGAGCTGGCTGATTTCAGCCCGGACAGAGCGCTTCGTATAGGCCCAACCGCTCCATCCGGCCTGCGTTGCCGCTACCGCTTCGCCTCAGCCTGTTCCGTACCGTTGCACGAGATCAGCATCGTATACGGCCGCGCGTTGCCTGCGATGTCGGTGGTCTTGATCTCGCCCTTCGGTTCGGCAGTCTGGTAGGGCACCACGGAGTTGTCGAGGAAGTCACGCAGCGCGCCGGTCTTGATCGCGAAGTTGATGTTCTCGGGGATGTTGCCGGTCGCAGCCGCGACCCGTAATCCGTCCAGCTTTCCCGTAACGACGCCCACGATCTGCCCGGTGGTGTCGAACAGCGGGCCGCCGCTATTGCCGGGCTGCACCGGCGCACTGATTTGCAGGAAACGCGAATCGTTGCGCATGCCGCTGAGCGAGCTGACGATGCCGGTCGTCACGGTGAAGTCCGAAGTCAGCAGCCCATGGAAGGGAAAGCCGATCGCGACGACGGAATCGCCGGAGCGGATCGAGCGATCGCGGATGCGGGCGAACTCCTTGAACGTGGTCGTCGACGGCGCCTGCAGCAACGCGAGGTCGTTGTTGGCGTCGCTCGACACCACGCGCAACACCATTCCGGCTTCACCCGTGAGATTGCCCTTTATGTCGCCGACGCAGCCATTGATCACATGGTTATTGGTGACGACGTGTCCGCTGGCACTCACGACAAAGCCGGTACCGCTTTTGGCTCTGGTGGGCTTGCTAGCCGACGGGGATGCCTGTTTGTCCGGCGCGGCCTGCGGCTTTGCCGCAACCTTCGTAAAGTCTCCAGCCTTGCTCAGCCCGTCGGCTTTGACTTTGGTGACGCAATTGGCCAACGCCGCGATCACGGGCCCGGCCGAGGTCAGGTCGAAGTTCAGGACGGTGCGGCCGCTCGTCGCCACCATCAGGCTCGCCTTCTGAAACGTTCGTACCACGTTGGCAGGCATGACGGAGCTGAGCATGTTCGTCTGGTTGGCCGTGGCGAACAGTCTGGCCTGCTCCTGTCCGTCAAAGATGACGTCGATCGCGGCGTTCTCGCCCTTGGTGAAGCGGTAGCTGGGACTCGCAAAGCTCAATATCCACGAGCCCCCAGAATTCTGGCCGACCACGAGAATGACGCCGTTGGCATAAGGCGCCGTCGCGGCACAATGCGAGAAGGCTCCCGTTTCGTCATTGCTGAACGCGCCGCCGACCCAGTTGCCGATTTTTACGCTGCCGAATGGCCCGGCCGCGTGCGCTGCGGTGACGACGCCAAGCTGCAATAAAGACGCAACGATGAATGACTTAAGCCACATACTTTCCCCCAGAGCGCATTCGCGCGCATCTTATCTGTGGGAGGAGGTGACGCGCAACCGGCAGTTGTCCGGCGAGGGACCAGTGTTGAGAGGCGACGTTCGGGCTTGCCTTTACTTTGCGATCCGATATACTTTGCAATACAAAGTAATGGGACCGATATTCCCGGCAAGCATGGGCGGAGCGAGGTTTTGGCGTTGCCAATGCGCGATCTCGACAAGGCACTGGCCGACATCGTGGCGATCCGCAGCCAGATTGCGGCCGGCACGGCATTCCGCGGCTACGGCCCGGCGACCATGGCCGCGACCGGCGCGGTCGCGTTTCTCACCGCGATCCTGCAAATCTGGTTGCTCGATGATCCCACCGGCGAGCCGCTCGGTTTCTTCTTCGGGTGGTTCACAGCCGCCGCGCTCTGCGGCCTGATCATCGGCGTCGAGATGCGCGCGCGTTCGCGCCGCCATCATTCGGGCCTCGCCGATGCAATGATCCACCAGGCAGTCGAGCAGTTCCTGCCCGCAGGCGTTGCCGGTGTGCTGCTCGCGGTGGTGATGTGGAAATTCGCAAGCGAAACGTTGTGGCTGCTGCCCGGCCTGTGGCAGATCCTGGTGTCGCTCGGCATTTTCGCCTCCGTCCGGTCGCTGCCACGCACCGTGGCGCTCGCCGGCGCCTGGTATTTCATCTCCGGCTTCGCGGTGGTCGTGCTCGCGAGCCAAACCCACACGCTGTCGCCGTGGACCATGGGCCTGCCTTTCGTGATCGGGCAGTCGGTAATGGCGGGCATTCTTTATTTCGCATCCGGAGACCATGATGTCGAAGATTGACAGCGCACCCTTCTCTTATGAAGGACTGGACCGCGTGATCCACGAAAAGGCGAGGCTCGGACTTCTGACCTCGCTGATGGCGCACCCGAAGGGTCTGGCGTTCGCCGATCTCAAGCAGCTCTGCGGCCTCACCGACGGCAATCTCAGCCGGCATCTCGCCGTGCTCCAGGAAGCCGGCCTCGTCGAGGTGACCAAGGGCTATGAGGGCAATCGCCCGCACACGACCTGCCGCCTGACCAAGGCCGGCCGCCGCCGCTTCCTCGACTATCTCGCCGTGCTCGAACGCCTGGTGCGCGACGCCGCCAAGGCCGCCGGCCGCGAGACGGCGCCGCTCGGCCGTCTCGGTATCGTCTCGACCTGATCCCCTTCCCTTTTTTTGACCGGAGACTTTGCAATGCAAAGTGACCTTGCGTCCCGCAACGAGAAGCTTCACGTCGGCATCATCATGGACGGTAACGGCAGATGGGCGACGCGGCGCGGCATGTCGCGCGTGCGCGGCCATGAGGCCGGCGTCGAGGCGATCCGCCGCATCGTCGAAGCCGCGCCCAAGCAAGGTATCGGCACGCTGACGCTCTACGCCTTCTCGACCGACAATTGGCGAAGGCCGAAGGCCGAGGTCGGCGCGCTGATGACGCTTCTGCGCTTCTATCTCGCCAACGAGGTGCAGAGCCTGGTCAAGAACGGCGTGCGCCTCACCGTGATCGGCCGCCGCGACCGCCTGCCCGACGGCATTGCCAATGCGATTGCGCGAGCGGAAGACGCCACCGCGCAGGGCAGCACGCTTCATCTGCGCATCGCCGTCGACTATTCCGCGCGCGATGCCATCCTCAACGCGGCGGCCAAGGCGGCGGCGTTGACGAGTCTCACCCGCGAGGCGTTTTCGCAGCTCGTCACCGGCGAGGCCGGTTTGCGCGACGTCGATCTCATCATCCGCACCTCGGGTGAGAAGCGGCTGTCGGACTTCCTGCTCTGGGAAGGTGCCTATGCCGAGCTGCACTTCACCGAGCGGATGTGGCCCGAATTCGACGCGGGCGATCTCGCCGCGGCCCTGGCCTCCTTCCACGGCCGCGAGCGCCGCTTCGGCGGCCTTCAGGCGATCGTGCCGGAGGAGGTGCCGTCACTCTCTCGCGTGTGACGCCCGGCACTCGGCAACGAACTGTTCGTTTTCGGCCGCAAGATTGGCCGCAATGTCCAAGCGGTAAGCGCGCGGTCTCAGTTAGGTGTGCATTCGATGCAACCTGCCGAGAGCCTCGCGCATGTCACAGTTGTTGCTGGATGCCATTGTCGAGCCAGCCGAAGCCAACGCCACGGTCCGTATCAGGCCGGCCAGCGCGTCCGATCTCGAGAGCCTCTCGATCTATTTCACGGGCCTCTCCACGACATCGCGCAACAAGCGTTTCATGGGTGCGCGGGCGGACTTTGCCGTGGTCGCGGCCGAATGCGTCGCCAGGACCAGCCATCCCGATCAGTTCACCCTGCTCGCCGAGATCAGGCAGGAAGGGGAAGGCACGATCATCGGCGAAACCAGATACGCGTACGATGCGGCTGCACGGCATGGTGATTTCGCCATCTCCGTTGCCGATGGCTTTCAGCGCAAGGGCGTCGGCCTCCGGATGATGACGGCCTTGGAGAGGCACGCGAGCGATCTCGGTCACGAGATGATTGCAGCTGAGACCGCGCGCGTGAACGCCGAGATGCGCGGCCTTGCGAAGAAGGCGGGGTTCGAGGACACCGGTCTGGGAGACTGGCAGTCGGTCCACCTGGCGAAGCGGCTGTCGCGGGTGCGGGGCTTGCCGCAAATTTGAGCAAGCACGCGACGCCGATCGTGCCCTACTATCTCCCTGCGGCGGGAGCTTTGGTCGGATGCGCGCAGTTCTGGATTATTGCACCGGTGGGACGGAGCGGCAGGTTGCGGCCGGCACGATTATCGTCGCCGAGGGCGGCACCACCGGTCATCTTTTTGTGCTGATGCAGGGCAAGCTCGAGGTGCTCAAGGGCGAGATGGTGGTCGCCACCGTGGTCGAGCCCGGTGCGGTGCTGGGCGAAATGTCGGTGCTGCTGGGACAGCCGCACACTGCGACCGTTCGGGCCTGCTCTGATTCCGTCGTCTACGAATTCGAGGATGCCGCCTCGTTCCTCAAGCAGGAGGCGGGCGTGGCGCTTCTGATCGCCAAAATGCTGGCGCAGCGGCTCAATGTCGCCAACACCTATCTCGCCGATCTCAAGCAGCAATATGCCGGCCACGGCACGCATCTGGCCATGGTCGGCGAGGTGCTCCAGAGCATGATCAACCTGCCGCCGCTCGAGGTCTCGCCAGGCTCGGATCGGCAATCCGATCCAAGAATGTGAGCCAGTCGGGCGGCGCCTCGATCGGAGCGGCGGGCCGCTTCAGCGGCGCGCCAAGATCGATCCATTGCGCCTCACCGGCCGCAAGCCAGAACGCCCTGTCCGCATCGAGGTCCAGCACGATATATGTCGGCGGGCGGCCGGGTTGCAGGCCGGTATTGAAGACCCAGGTCTGGCCGAGCCGGTCGAACCACGAGCCATCGGTAATGAACGGCGACTGATGCACATGGCCCGAGATCACCATCGAGGGCTGGTACTGCATGATCCATTGCACCAGCTCGACGTCGCCAAAAAAACGCTTGCCGCCCCAGCTCGTCGGTGAATCCGCCGGCGGCGCATGATGTATCCAGATCCAGCGCTGCGGCCGGCCGGCCGCGGCGGCGGCGAGCTGCGCGACGAGGCGTTCCTTGACCAGCGGCCCATCCCACCATGGGCACACCGTGAACAGCGTGTCGCCGATGGTGAGGCCGTCACCGTCGCAGGCAACGCCCAACTCGCGCACCTCCGAGATCCAGCGCGAGATCTTTTCGCCTTCCGCATTGCGCTCGTCGAGATCGTGATTGCCCGAGCAGAGGATCACGCTTGTCTTCGCGGCGAGCAGGGCGAGGTACTTCTTCACCACCACGATCTGCGCGCGAAAATCCACCATCGAGCCAATGTCGAGCGCATCGCCGGCGAAGATCACGAGGTCGAATTGCGGAGCGGCGCTGACGAGCCAGTCGAGCTGAGGCAGCGAATAGTGCAGGTCGGCCACGACCAGGCAGCGCATTGGAAATCCACGGGTGAGACGTCAAAAATGCTCGGGGATTGCAAAATGTCTGAACGCAAGAAGCGGACCAGTGGCATTTCTTGCCAATTCAACGCGGGCAGTATGCTGCGGCCCATCCGCGGGTGCAAGCATCGAAGCGTTGCCGGGCTGGACCGGATCATCGAATTCTGATGTCGTAGCGTATCCTCAACAGCTCGCGCCCCCAACAGCTCGTTTCCCATGACCTCGTTCAAGACCATTTGTGCTCGCGCGGAAAAGCGCAAGGGCGGGCCCAAGGCGCTCGAAAAGCTGATGCCCGAAAAGCCCGACCTGAAAGGCCTCGCCAAGCGGGGCGACGACCGCATTCTCGCAGAGATGACGAAGCGTGTGTTTTGCGCCGGCTTTGCCTGGAGCGTGATCGAGACGAAATGGGACGGGTTTGAAGACGCCTTCCTGCGTTTCCAGCCGGCCAAGCTCACCTTCCAGCCGGAGGATTATTGGGAGGGCCTGCTGCGCGACGCGCGCATCGTGCGCAACGGTGCCAAGATCATGTCAGTGCGCGACAACGCCGCCTTCGTCCAGGAGATCGCAAAAGAGCACGGCAGCTTCGGCAGGTTTTTGGCGAAATGGCCGCCGTCCGACCAGATCGGCCTGCTCGATCTCCTGAGCAAACGTGGCAGCCGGTTAGGAGGGAATACCGGCCAGATGCTGCTGCGGTTCGTCGGCTGGGACGGCTTTGTGACGTCCAGGGACGTCGTGGCGTGCCTGCGCGATGCCGGTCTCGACATTGGCGAAGAGGTCAAGTCGAAGGGCGATCTCGCCAAGGTGCAGGCGCAGTTCAACGCCTGGGCCGAGGAGACCGGGCTGTCCTACACATATCTGTCACGCATCTGCGCGCTGTCTGTCGGCGAGAACAGAAGCGAGTAGCGAATTCGGCTCTTGGAATGTCGAATCATGTGCGTCCTGTGGCGATCTCGTGCCGCAAGCGCGGCAGACGCGACGCGCGATCACGAAATGCATTCCTCAGGAACATTTGTGCGCAGCACCCGTTCGGGAATTGAGCCAGGCGAACATCGGCGCAGGGAACGCCCGCTCTGGCTCAGCGCAATGAAACCGACGTGACAGAAACGGAGCAGCTCATGAAGCTCACATCCGAACAGGTGAAGCAGACCGTCAACCAGCTCGGCGCTCAGGTGCTGCCCGACGAGCATCCCGCCATGCCGCAGCTCAACAGCATGTTCGGCGAGCACACTTTCTTCGTCGATGAGACGGGGCTGAAGGTCGTCGAGCCCACGGCGCCGCCCGGCACGGAGCGCCAGAGCGGCGAAGTCGTCAGCCTCGCCGATTGGGGCGATTCCGAGCTGACACGCCTGATGGCGCACGAGCCCGAGCCGACCGGCGTGATCGTGGTGTTCGAGCACGTGAGGCATTGACCAGCCCCGTCGGATCGACCTTCGGTGGCGAGTCTGAAAACCCGCCACCGTTCATTCACGGCGAGCGCGCTCTGCGCGCCTGGCTGCGTTCGCCAAAAGCCCGTCAGTTCAGTTCAGATGCCGAGAGTCAGCTGCGGCTCCGCATCGTCCCCGGCCTGGAGGGAAGACAGCGATACTCCCAGCAGCCTGACGCTCTTGGGCAGCGGCATCTCGACTTCGAGCAGGCCGCAAGCCAGCCGCTCGAGAACGTCCCGGCCTGCGACCGGCGAAGGGGCCGACCTGCTGCGCGTGATGATCTCGAAGTCGGCAAACTTGATCTTCAAGGTGACGGTGCGGCCACGGCTGCCCGTCGCCTCGCAATGGCGCCACACCTTCTCGACGAGCGGCTTGAGCTCGGCGACCAGCGCGTCAAATTCGGTGAGATCGTTTGAAAACGTGGTCTCCGCGCCGATGGACTTGCGGACCCGGTTGGCCCGGACCGGCCGTTCGTCGACACCGCGCGAGATCCAGTAGTAATAGGCGCCCGACTTGCCGAAATTCGCATTCATGAACTCCAGCGTCTGACGACGAATATCGAGACCGGTGAACATGCCGAGCGCGTTCATCTTCGCGCCCGTGGCCGGGCCTATCCCGTGGAATTTTCCGACCGGAAGCGTCTCGACGAAGGCGGGTCCCATCTCCGGTGAGATCACGAATTGACCGTTGGGCTTGCGATGGTCGGAGGCGAGCTTGGCCAGGAACTTGTTGTAGGAGATGCCGGCCGAAGCGTTGAGGCCCGTCTCGGCCTTGATCCTCTCGCGGATCCTAAGTGCGATATCGCGCGCCAGCGGGATGCCTTGCAGATTCTCCGTCACGTCGAGATAGGCCTCGTCGAGCGACAACGGCTCGATGATCGGGGTGTGCTCCGCGAAGATGTCGCGGATCTGCCTAGAGATCGCCTTGTAGACCTCGAAGCGCGGCTTGACGAAGACCAGATCGGGACATTGTCGCTTCGCCGTCACGGATGGCATGGCGGAGCGAACGCCGAACTCGCGGGCCTCATAGCTGGCGGCCGCGACGACGCCACGTTCTGCGGAGCCTCCGACCGCGACCGGCTTTCCGCGCAGCTCCGGATGATCGCGTTGTTCCACGGACGCGTAGAAGGCATCCATGTCGATATGGATGATCTTGCGGACGGGCGAGGCTTCGCCGGTCGCCGTGTCGGATTCGCTCATGGCAGGATGATACAATCGAGCGGCGTGAAGTGCGAGGTGAGGGGTGATTCACAGAGCAATCTCAAGCTTGTGAGTGGCAAGCATGGGCATGCGCTCTAATATGAGCCTGCGGAGGACAGCCCATGCAATACAGCTCCGAACTCATTCGAACGATGCGTCAGGCGCTGGAGGCCGTGATGGCGAGCGTGCCGCCCGATCAATCGGTCTTCGGCCTGAAAGCGGCCGTAGCCGAATGCATCCTGAAGACGGCCGCACACGGTCAGACGTCTTACGACGGACTGGTCACGTCGGGTTCCGACCAGGTCCAGGCGATCATCTCGATGCTGACGTGAGGGTCGGCTCGGTGGAGCAGGCGATGACTCCAGCTTGCATTGGAAGAGACTGGCGCACCCGACACGATTCGAACGTGTGACCTTTGCCTTCGGAGGGCAACGCTCTATCCAGACGCTCGGCTTCGCTCGCTTGATCGGTCGTCAAAATCAACTGCTTACGCAGTTTACGACCTTTTCTGAGCTACGCAATTCCCCGTGTTTCCTTACAGCCGCTGTGACCAGGGTGTGACCGCCAAAATCTCGTTAACCGTAAGGAGAATGCCGCCAGCTGCGAAGCGAGGTTGTGCCTAGTTATCAGGGGACGGGAGGTCGGTGCCGAAGAAGGGGGCCGGAGGGGGGCCGGGGGGCCGTAAGACCCCTGAATGGGCCTCGAGTTTTTCTCACAGAAAAGCAGCAAATTCAGAGCGAGGGAGCCTCTATCACGCAGTTGTCCGCTACCGGACTTTCCAGCATGGATTACGATCGCGCGAAGATGCATTCCCGCAACTCAACGAAAGCTGCCATGCTCTCGGTGAGATACTCAGCAAGGGCGATCTTGAAAGTCTCGCTGTTCAAGCTGCTTTTAATCCCGCAGATATTTTTGATGCGGCCGGTCTCGTCCTTGAGGTTCTGGTTGCAGATGTCAGTTACGAAGACATCGTAAGCGGCTTCATCAAAAGTAAGTTTGTTGTCAGAACAATATGCCATCAAAACTTCTTTGTCGAAGAGGTAGTTTTCCAACTCAAAGCGCTTCATCACCCTATGATTCGCAGGATTGTTTTTCAGATACACCTGACGGTCGTTTTCGTCGGTTGTCTTTCCAGAAGCCATGTCTCTGTCTTTGAAAACAAGAACTTCAATGTTCGGGAATACCTTGCTCAGAATAGCTATTGCTATTGTGCTACGCTGATCGAGTTCGGTATTTCCACCACTTGAAATAAAGAGCGCGTCTGGATGACGTTCTACGAAGACTTTGTTGAGCACCTGAGCATCCATGCCGCGTTCGGCGCCTCTTCTGCCGGGATCACCCCTTCCCTCGCAGTAAATGATGGTTTTAGGGCTCACCAAGCTTGCTAGATCGTCCAGGGCTACCGCGAATAGGTCACGCCAAGCGGTTACACCAGCCTTCATCGGTGTTAGGGTATAAGGCTTAGATGCCAGTTCATATTCGTTTTTGAATTGAATAATCTGGCACTTGTCTCTCATCTGCGTTTGCAGCGTACGCAAGAAGCCGATGCTGTGAGTAGTTAGCCAGATTTGACAAGCGTTTCCTATCAGCCGATCAATCTCTATCAGAAGCTTTCCTTGGATGGCTGTATTGATGTGAAGCTCTGGCTCATCGATTAAGAATACTGTGTCGTCGTAATCATGCTTGCGCAGGTACAGATCCAGAAGCAAATCGACTACTTCCTTTTCCCCCGATGATAGAACGTTGAACTCAAAGTCTTGAGGGTGGTCCAGCTTCTTGAAATATAACGTTCCTTGGTTAGCATCAATGTTTCCGACGCTTGCGATTTTTAGATCCAGGCAGTTCCCAAGAGAAGCGTTCAAGTCCCCGACTATATGAGCTCTTGCTTCACTTGGCTTCACATCGTTGTCCTGCATGTAGCGATAAACTGCAGCTTGCAGGCGTCGATAGTTGCTCTCCATCTTCGAATCGAGACTGGAGGCGTCAGCAGCGCCATAGTCGTTAAGATGAATCGCGCTCAGTGCCCGGATAGCGTCTATTTTAACGTTGGTGTTGTACCGGTACGGACTCCGGAAAGAGAACACCGTATTGTCCTTGCCCAGCTTATCGCGAGCTGCTCGCACGTCGATGTACGAGCCTTCGACAAATTCGATCGCAATGTTGCCGTGCGCGAAGGCTTTACCCGCATGCATTGAGTGATAGCTCGAGTCCCGCCCTCCTGTCTCACCAATGCCGCGCCAAGCTGAATGATGATAAAGCAATCCATCGAGCACACTGCTCTTGCCACAGCCATTCGGCCCCACAAGCGCGACGATACGGGCCGGCTCGTCACCCAAGTCAATCGTAAGGTCGTGGAAGCGCTTGTATCCGTTCTTCAGCCTCAACTTCTTGATCCGCATTAGTGCCCCCGATTTCCCAGCCCGCCAGATTAGATAGCACGCAATTTTTTGTTGTCGCGGCTCTTTTATTCCAAAGGAGGCGGGGCCTGGCTTGGATCAGAATACACGGGGCGGTTCGCCTGCCTTCCTCAGATGCCGCGCAGGCGTATGCGACTCAAGGCCGAAGGCTTGGTCTTTTGCGCGTATGGCAGCAAAAGGCTACTACTCAGGCAGTCTCACGGAGCGAAGTTCTGTCAGAGGGATGCTTGCTTGTCTCGCGACACTGATAATCGCACACTGAGATGGGTGGTAGAACAAGCCTAAGTCCGAGAATTCTGGATCGTCGCCATGATACCGGTAGCTATCACCGTGGATCTTTACCCAATTCTTGCTGCGGCTAACTTTTTCGCTGTATCGCTCGCAAGATAGTGCGGCCTCCGCCTCTTCGCTCCGGAAATCCATATAGCAAAAAGCTGCGTCGGTTGGTCGAGCACCTTTGCAAAGCGAGTTGATCGTAGCGATTTTCGTGGCGGGAGATAGGGGCAGTGTGCGTACAATCGCGGTCTTCAGACGAATAGTCTGAGGAAGGTCGACGAACCAGAACGCTGCGGCTGAGAGCAGAGCTGCGACAATCCAGACCTTTACCCCAGTCATGCCAACGGCTCCTCAATTGCTCAGCGAAAGGAAAACCCAAAGAAAAATGCCGTGATAGGGACTATATTCCCTAGAGACTATATGCCTCATCGTGCCCCATCCTGCAAATGCGGGATTGGAGGGCCATAGTCGGCAAGAACGTCCGAAAGTTCAGGACGCAGAAACGCATGACGCAGGAAGAGCTCGCTTTCGCAGCCAAGATTGACCTGACCTACGTAGGAGGTATCGAACGCGGGAAGCGAAATCCGAGCCTCTTAGTGCTGGCGAGAATAGCAGAAGCCCTCTCCATATCTCTAAACAGATTGGTCTCAGAATGAGTCCTGCTGGGAGGTATAGGAGGGATAGACTTGCAGTATCTCTGAGGCGACCTCTGAGGGAGGCTTGCTGTCATTCGCTCGTTGCCCAATCCATTGAACAATAACAATAATTCAAATCGATTAGGGTCTCTCGGCGTTGGGCTAAGAACTTACCGAGCGGAATCAGATTTGAAGCACCTAAATCGAAGCCCTTGTTAGCGTCGTCCCTGACTAACGTCTTAGTCTGAAATTCTGAGGGGTGAGCAGGATCGATCCGTCTTCCGCTTTGTCTCTGTCGAACGACCCCGTCGACCAATCTCGCCTAATATCATTTAGCAAAAGGTAGTGGCAGTACTTGTTGAAGTACGGGGTACTCACTTTCTTGCCGTATCCATCGTCCAGTTGTTCGTATTGCATACGTATGGATGACCCTACGTAAACTCCACGGTTCAACAGATAGATTGCGCCTGCGACCACAAATAGCCCGAAGAACGCCCAGCCGACCGAAGGCAATCGCATCGCCCCTCCCTTGCGAACCTAGCCTTTGAGCATTAGCATTTCGTGCGCCTAGCGAAAAGCAGGAGCCGGACGATGGATGATGACGAAGTAATTCCCAATCTCAAGTGCGACGTGGAAATGGAGCTTTCAGGCCCCAACGATGAACGCTAACAGGTGGGCTGCAGATGCACTTCGACGATTAGCAGACTCGCTTGAGAAGGGTGAGCTTGAAACCGGGCATCACGACTTGAAAGATAATGTCGGAAAATCCATCGGCACGGTCTACGTGGACTATTATGGGGAAGGGATCTGATGCCCGAGGGGATAGTATCTCCAGGTCGTAGCCGCGGCAGTTCCCTCGGGCCGTGCCAGCTCCTCCGCATGCTCTGTTGATCTTCTGTTCCGCGTCACTGTATCGTCAGGTCGGCTCGGCGAAAGTCTCATTCACCTGCGTTTGTAGCCAACGATGTATTTCATCCAAGAATGCGACCTGCTCTTCCGTAATTGGGAGGCTCTGACCTTTCGACGCGTGCATCACTGGCTTTCTTAGATCATTCACTTCAACTAACCATTTGGTCCGGGCTTGCTTGTTACCCTTTCCACGGCCAAGCGGAGCTTCGAAGAGTTGCCAATTTGCCTCAGCAATTTCTCGATAATCTATCAGGTCAAAATTCTCTTCTCGACCGCCCTTTTTCCCTCCTTCCTCGTTTATCCGGTCATCGACTTTTTTTCGAACGCCCTTAGGCACTCCAGCGAACCACCAATCCGCTTCCTCATCTCCAAACTCGTTTTTCAATTCTGACAAAACAGTCGTTTGCAGAACCCGCTCAATTCCCTGAAGCAATTCGAAGGCTTGAGTTGTCGTTTGCGCCTTCTCGCGACTCAAGAACTCCCTAAGGCCGGGTGGGTCGAATGAGGCATCGAGGCTCTGCACAAATTCCTCTGCTCGCCTTGTGCCAGTGGTTTGTCCTTGTATGCCCCTAAGCGATCGAAACTGCGTCATTTGCTCCGGAGTCCGAGACGCGAAGTATTGACCAATCGCTCGGCCGTAGGGCCCTAGTGCCTCTACAAGCTCTGGCGCATCGAGTTGAGACAGAGGCACGCGCTTGACGACTTGAAGATGGTGAACCGCGCTCCGAAGAACATTTAAGCACACCGTAATTCCGTCGTTCATCGTTAGTCCGCCGCCTTCGGCCGATCCCTTTTCCCACAACTCTGAAGCTGAAGATTTAACGAAGTCGAGGAAGCCAATCAAAACTGTTACGGTGCGCTTCAACGTATCTTGGTTCTCGCCATCCCAGAGCGGGCCGTATTCTATAACTTCTCCCTTTTTCGTTCTTGCGATGAACAGGCCGGTTTTTTCCAGGGCATGAAAAATACTGGTCAACGATATGCATCTGGTGTCGGAACGAGGGTCATCAGCTTTCAGAACGCGACCTAGAAGCGGAGATCTCAAATCCGTGTCGAGGGCCTGGATGACTTTCGACAAGATTGCTTGCACACGAATTTCAGGGGCATCCGCATCCCAATGCAATTCTGCGTAAAGCTCTTGGAGAAGGCTTTGCTTGACCTTGCGCTGCTCGGCATTGATGTCAACAAAGAGCCGGGCCTGTTCGCTCGGTTCCAATCCAACGAAAGCGATTACCGAAATGAGGCCCTTTTTTGCGGAAGGGTGGTCTGCATAGGCAAAGAGTCGATGCTGACCATCAATGATCCATGCAACGCGGTAGGCTGGGCGAATTGTAAGCCAGCCGAATGTAGCATTTTTGTCGTCGCCTTCTTGCTTGCCTCGATCAAAAGAGAGCCAACGGCTTTCCGCTACATTTACAACAATGTTTGTTGGAAAAATTCCTCCGTCGCTTATGTATTGACGAATTGACCGCAGCCGAGACTTCTTCAGCAGTCGCTGATATGCATCGATGTCTGAAGCCTTGCCTCTCGCTCTATGCGATACGAATGCAATCTTTAAAAGGTATTCTGGCGAAATGCTGAACGAGTAGCTCGTCGAGCCTCCCATTCTAGCGCGAATAGCCGGTATCTTAATTTCCAATCCAGGTATACCGCGCCCCTTTAGAACGTCGGCCAAGAATTGGAATCTCGCTGCCGTTCCAACCTGAAGAATGAGCAGCTCGTAATACTCTAGATCTTTCTGGTCCAGCAGCGTTACGTTGGCCGTGTTGGCTCGAGTCCTATCATTGTCGGATATGATAATGTTCGACGTCCAAATCGCAAAGCGTGATACCCGTTTGTGGTCTGCCGGTATCTGGGCGGCAACTGAGCGAGTAAACCTCTCCTTCAACGCCGCATGCTTTGCGAGAACGGTTGAGAAGTCCGCAAATTTCTTAGGATTTTCGCTCGACTTACATTCGATTGCAAACGCAACCTCACCGTCAATGGCCACGACGTCAATCTGGTTGTCAGGGCCCTTCGGATCGTTTGCGTTAAGAAGCTGGAACGCACCTCCAGGTCCCGAAAGATTAGTAAAGCCCATTCGATACATCAAAGTCCAAACACGGTCTTCGAGCGCCTTGTCATGGCTTTTGGGCTTGCATAACCGTGAGGTCGACGCATTCACCTGCACGACCTCCCAACCTGTTGCCAATTCCTCTTCTACGAGCGGTTGTCGGACTGTTTTAAATTCGTCAGCCTTTGCTCTTCTGGTAGCGAGTCCACGGAGTTCGTCTCGGTGAGAAATATTATTCAGCATGCCCTCAGGCCTTTTGATAATTCACGGTTATGGCTAGCTCAGAGGTCTCAGTTCGAAAACTTGAATTTGCTGCCAGTACCGAGGTCCGAGGCAAACGAGCAAACTGACCGACGTCGCGATATAGGTCTCTAATTGATTTGTGGTTGGCATTGAGCACTAACAGTCGGACGCCTCTGTCTCGTGCCCGGACAATCGCTTTCGATAATCGGATTTGATCATCCCAGCTAAAAATCGACTGATTATACTTTATGAAGCCGTTCATGTTGTGCTTGACGGTGTACGGCGGATCGATGAACGCGAAGTCACCCTCGTGCGCGCGCTCGATCGTAGCCTCGAAGTCACAGCATTCTAGTTCGACACGCTTGAGCAGCGCCGAAATGGCCATGAAATCATCGGACGGTAACAAGACGCTATTCTTTGTACCTCTTGGCACATTGAACTGACCGCTCTTGTTGACGCGATACAAACCGTTCCAACACGTGCGATTCAGATAGATGAGCCGTGCGGCCCTACTTGACAATTTCGTAGGCTTGCTTGCCCTCATTTCATAATAGTATTGATCGGAATGTTTTTTACTGTGCTTCTCGAGAAGTGATTGTACTGATAGGGGATCATCACGCAGCGCTTGGTAGGTAGCTACAAGATCTTCGTTCAGGTCTGAGATTGTGCCGCTCAACGGGCGAACGTGGAAGTAGACTGCTCCGCTTCCAAGGAATGGTTCAAAATAGTTTTTGATGTCCGTAGGAATGAGATCCGGAAATCGCTGTGTTAGCCATCGCTTCCCGCCTGCCCATTTGAGGAACGGTTCGGAATCTACGGAATCAACCGGACTTGAATCGATCGTTGCATCCATAACTTTTGGAAATTCCCCCAACCCCGGCGAGACGAACTCAGGGACGGCCAATGCCCTCTCGCTGTCCGACTCACTGCGTATGCTTCTTCTTTTATCGTATAACTCGACTCAAACGGGCAATAGGGACTTTCGTGCAACTTGCCGAACCGGGCTCAGCAGCCTTGCGGGGGCGGTGGCGCGTTGCATTTTTCGCAGTGCGAGACGATGCACGATGGCGGTGCGACCTTGTGACAGGCTGCGAGCGGTTCCTAAACGCCGTCCCCAATGAAGAAAGCAGGCGCCCTCCGGGACCCCTTCAGTAGTAGTCCCCGCATAGAAAGAAGGTCGCCACGAGGGCGGCTCTTCCAACGGGACTAGTAGCGTCCCTCACTTTGCATCCATTCAAAGTATCGGGAGCTAGGAGGAGCCTTCTCTTTGAATAGCTCTTCGAGGTCCCGTCTCGTGGGTAAGACAACATTGTTGGGGAGTTGGCGCTCACCCATACGGAGCTTCGATTCCTTCCCCTGCCCCGGGTTGTCATCTTCGAGAAAGCCCTGGCGGATCGCTTCGACCGCCGCTCGGCTAACATTGCTTGGATGGATTCCAAGATGATCAGCAACAACCCGCTGACTTACGCTCACGTGAGCATCAACGGGGATAGACATCTCCTCTTTCAAGCGATTGATTTCATGCTGAACTCCTTCAACCAATCTCCGAATATTGGCAGGCACTGTCGCGTCAAGTCCCTCAGCAAGAGGAGCGGCGACCAAGTCATGCACGTTATCGTAGTCATCGAGTTCAGCAACGATAGCCCCATCTCTCGTTGAACGAGAGACCTTGTGCAGCAGTGCGTGAGCCCGAATTAGCGATAGCAGCTGGGGGAAGTCTCTCTGCACCCGAGGGTGAGAAGATGGCATTTTCCTGGCCAGCGCCTCCGCAAATGGAATATGCACCTTGTTCGAACCTGAGCAGACGTATTCATGCAGATGATACCAAGGTAGACAATCGATCTCCTTTAGAGAGCCGGTTCCTAGTGCTTGACTGAGGAGCGCCTCCATAATTCGTTCCGGCGATTCATCAATGTGGACGGACAGGAATCGAGTTTCATCTTCTAAGTGAAGCTCTGTTGCGGTTGTGGTCATCATGGCCCCCGTCGGCCCCTCGAGCGTGGGAAGCTTCTTTCCGACAAGACCCTGATCTGTCTGTTGCACTGTTGCGTAGTTGACTCGACCTTCCGACAACAGCTGCCTCAGAAAGACTCGACCGACTCCTGTGCTTAGGCCAGCGGCCTCCTGGATGATTAGATATTTGTGCTTCAAATTTAGGTCCTGCATGTAGAGCAAGGCACGCTCAGACATCCCGTGATATTCTTCGTAGGCGGAGGAGGGAATGTATCGCTTCGCAGACGAGAGAGCGAAGGACTTGCCGCTGCCCGAAGGGCCTTTAATGAGCAGAGAAACAGGCTTCTCGAAGATTCGAGTGTAGAAGCTGAGGAACACTAGACGAGGTATGCTCGTCGACCCGGTGAAACCACTTTCTTTCAAGCTGGCATCGAGTTCGGACAAGATCGAGCGTTTGCTTGCTAATTCTCGACACACGTCGGGTGGATCGCTCAATGCATCCATTGTAGTGCTGAAATTATCCGCAGGTTCGGTGTCGTGCATGATAGGTGACCTCCTTTTCAGAAGAGCAAATGCTTCTTCTTCGAGGACACTTAGGCGAACTGAGACCCATTAAATATGCCCATTAAATTCGAGAGCTGCGCTTCATTTCATGCTCTCCTGCTTCAGGCGCAGGTACTCTCGTCTGATCGCGTTTTCGATCGATTTAGCCTTCGGCGGCTGCACTTTGCTTACGCGTGCGACGTCCTTGACCCAGCCCTCTAGTTCTCGCGCCTGCCCCGCAAGTGTTGGCTTAAGCTGCCCAGCTGCGGCTGTCTTCTCTAGCTGTTGCAGTATTGCGTCCATAACCGACGGACGACCCGGGTAGGAGTGACCTTTGTCAACACCGAACCAGAATGCAGGGAAGGGCCAGCGCTGCTTCTCGCAGAACTGTTCTATCTCCATTTTCGTCATGATAGAATTGGATGGAGGTAGGGCTCCCGCAGGAAAGTCCTTTATCGGGCTGTTGCCCTCACGCAGGCGCGGCATGTTGATCAACGAGAGTGAGAGCTCTCTCTCTATAGTTGAAAGAGGAACGTCGATTTCCTTCGACCACAATTTTGCGATTTCTTCGATCGTGAGCCAACGCACCTCTCTAAAATAATCGGAAGAGGGATTTGATTGAGACAAAGTCAACCTCGCTTATGTTGCTATTTACCTCGCCAGTGTCACGCAATTGCGCAATACTTAGATCAAGCCGTGGTTTGAAGCGGCTTTGTCAATCTTCACTAGTATGTTCTGCCGCGCTGCGTGGGTGTACCGAAACAACATTCTGATATCTTTGTGTCCACTGATCAACGCGACCTCAGGCACAGTCAAACCTTGTTCGAAAAATCTGCTTATTGCCTCATGTCTCAGATCATGGAAATGGAGGTCTTCAGTTTCCGCTTTGAGTTTCACCCTCTCCCATGCCAGCCGAAAGCCGTTCGCCGTGATGGGGAAGACCCTTTCATCGTCCTGACGCTGTCCAGCCAGCACTTCCAAAGCTGATGCGACCAAGGGAATGGTTCGGGACTGACCCGTCTTTGTGTCTGGAATGAGCAGTGAGCGTTGAGCTCGATCGATGTGCTTCCATCGCACGGCCAGTATTTCGCCGCGACGCATACCAGTGGCGACAGCAAATCTGATGATCGATCCAATAAGCGGATTGCGTCTCGACTTCGCTGCTTCAACGAGCCTGTCGAATTCGCCTTCTCTGAGCCGCCTCTCCCGTCTTTGATCGTGCGCGTCTAGCTTGAGCTTCTTTAAGGGGTTCTCCCCGACGGGCATTCCCCATTCCTCCCGAGCAATTTCGAACATGTGGCGCACTGGGTTCAATTGGCGCTTTAGGGTAGAGGCCTTTATGGAGAGGAGCCGCTCGTCCCTGTAGCCAGCAAAGTGCTCTGTCCGAAGCTCTGAGAGGCGCCTAGAGCAAATTGGATGATCCATGAACCTGCGCAAAACCACACGCTCAAAATGTGCTCCGCGCTTCTTGACTGTGACGGTGTTGACGTAACGCTCAACCAGGCTTCGTAGCGCTGTTCGTTGTAGGATCTTTGTGTCTTGTGGTAGATCCTGCCTATCGGCCCGCCGTTCCATCTCGCGTGCCCACTCCTCTGCGTCCTTCCGAAATTGAAAGGACTTCGAGTAGGCCTTCGCTCCCGCTCGCCGAACCTGAACCTGCCATTTGCGTCTATGCTTACGGATTGTCGCCATCGGAAACCTCGCGCTGTGACCACTGTGTGACCAGCTGAGTTTTCGGACCGATGGAAGCTTGCGAGGGTAGCTAAAACCCGAGTCGTCTCAAGGTGTTAGACTGGCGCACCCGACACGATTCGAACGTGTGACCTTTGCCTTCGGAGGGCAACGCTCTATCCAGCTGAGCTACGGGTGCTAGTCGAGGTTCATTTAGCCGATTGGCGAGGGGCGGGCAACCGCTTCCGCCGTTTCCGGCTCGGCTGATTTGCGGGCGACGCGGCCAGGAACCGGCACGCCGTCCCGCCCGAGGTCGGCGAGGCAAGGGCGCCTGGCCTCGTAGAAGGCCTGCCAGTGCTTATTGTGCCGATCACCTCGGAGGCGGCGACGCCGGTCAGCCGCACGGCATAGGAATCCGCAACGTCGACCGTCTGGCTGACGTTTCCCTCGGCTTCGCCATCTCAGGCCACCGCCGCCACCGGCAAGGCATGGTTTGGGCCGAACAGCTTTCGCACTTCGCTGGCCGGCTTCGGTCTGCTGAAAAGATAACCCTGCATCTCCGTGCAGCCGAGCGCGCGCAGCATCTCGCGCTGCGCCTCGGTCTCGACGCCTTCCGCGACCGTGGTCATGTTGCTGGCGGCGGCGATGTTCACCACCGCCTGCACGATCACGGGCGCGCCGCTCGCCTCGGCGATATCGGCGACGAAGCAGCGGTCGATCTTGATCTTGTCGAACGGAAAGCGCTTGAGATAGCTGAGCGAGGAGTAACCGGTGCCGAAATCGTCGAGCGCGATGCGCACGCCGATCGCGCGGAGCTGGTGCAGGATCGAGAGCGCCGCCTCGTCGTCGCGGATCAGCACGGCCTCGGTGATCTCTAGTTCGAGCCGGCACGGGGCAAGTCCGGAATCCGCGAGCGCGCCGGCGATTCGCAGTGCCAGCGTCTCGCATTTGAGCTGTACCGGCGAGACGTTGACCGCGACGCGCACATGCGCCGGCCAGGTCGCGGCCTCGTTGCAGGCCATGCGCAGCACCCAGTCGCCGAGCTCGTTGATCAGGCCGGTGTCCTCGGCAATCGGGATGAACTCTGCCGGGGACACCATGCCGCGCTCGGGATGCCGCCAGCGCAGCAGCGCCTCGCAGCCCGTGACATCGTTGGTGCGGAGGTCGACCAGCGGCTGATAGTGGATCTCGAAACCGCCGTTCACCAGCGCCTGGCGCAGATCCTGCTCCAGGCTCAGGCGCGCCTTGGCGCTCGCATCCATCTCCGGTTCGAAGAAGCGGTGAGTGCGGCGTCCTTCCGCCTTGGCGCCGTACATCGCGAGATCGGCATTCTTGATGAGCTGGTCGAGATCGGTGCCGTCCTGCGGCGCCATCGCGATGCCGATGCTGGCATCGGTGGAGAGCTGATGGCCGAAGCAGTGATAGGGCCGGCGGATCGCCTCGAAGATCCGCGTCACGAATGATACCACGTCGGCGGATGAACTGATCCCGGTCTGGATCACCGCGAATTCGTCGCCGCCGAGCCGCGCGATCAGGTCGCCCTGTCCGAGGCAGCCGCGGATGCGCGCCGCAATCCCCTTCAAAAGCTCGTCGCCGACGTGATGACCGAGCGAATCGTTGATGCCCTTGAACTCGTCGACGTCGATATAGAGCAGCGCGAACTGACTGCCGCCGCCGACCTTCTCCAGTTCACGCTCGATCTGCTCGCGGAACAGCGCCCGGTTCGGCAGGTCGGTGAGCGCATCGTAATGCGCCATATGCGCAATCTTCTCGTCAGCGCGCCGCCGTTCGGTGACATCCTCGACCACATTGATGAGGTAGCGCGGCTCGCCGGATTCGTCGCGGATTCCGATACGGGTCGAGGTGATGTAGCGCAGCCCCTTGGCCTGGCTCTGCCAGGCATGCTCGTCCTTGAATAAGCCCCCTCCCGCCTTCAGCGCCTTGCTATCGTCGTCGGTGACGATTTTGGCGGAGGCATCCGGGTATATGTCGAAGGGGGTCTTGCCAACGATGTTTTCGCCTGATTGGCCGAATTGCTCTTCGGCGGTCCGGTTGACCAACAGATATCGCCGCGTGTGAGCATCCTTCACCGTGATCTGCGACGGGATGTGGTCGATAATCTCGCGCAGGAACATGTAATTGCGGTCGCGTTCCTGCTCCAGCTTGCGGCGCTCGGTGATGTCTTCGATCGTGGCCACCCATCCACCCTGCGCGAGCGGGGTGTTGATGACCTGGAAAGCGCGGCCACTCGGCAATTGATGGGTTCTCGTGGAGACCGTGCCCTCGGCGACGATCCTCATGACGTCGGCGCAAAATGCCTCGACATCGCCGTCGAACGCGCAGCGCTCCCTGCGATGATACATCGCCTCGCGGATGTGACAGCCGGGCTTGATGACATCGTGAGAGAGGCCGAACATGTCGGCGTAGCGGCGGTTGCAGGTGACGATGAATCCGGCGGCATCGTACAGGATCAACCCTTGCGACATGTTGTTCAAGGCGGTGTCGAGCCGCCCGCGCTCCGCCTCCAGCCGTTGCTGCGCCTCGCGATTCTGCCGGTTGATCTGGCGAACGATCAGAAACAGGATCAGCGCAATCACCGTGGCCGAAAGCGCGGCGGTGGTGACCATGAAGCCGGTCTGCTGCCGCCAGTCGGCCAGCGCGGCTCTCGTGGTGTTGGTCGCGACGATGACCAGCGGGAAATGCGACAGCGAGGCCCCGGAGCCGAGGCGCTCGTCGCCGTCGATCGGGCCCTTGACGCGCAGGGTGTGCCGGCCACCTTCGGCAAGCATCTTGCGCATCAGCGGCGCGTCCTTGAAGTCCCTGCCGATCAGCTCTTCGACATGCGGGTAGCGCGACAGCATCTTGCCATTGCGGTCGAACAGCGAGATCGCCGTGCCCTCTGCAAGCGCAACGGACGCGAAATAGTTCTGGTAGCTGTCCGGATCGATCCGGCGGACCATCGTGCCGAAGAAGCTGCCGTCCGCGCCGCTCAGCCGACGCGCGACAATCGTGGTCCATTTTCCGATGATGAAGCTGCGGACCGATTCCAGCGCCACCGGTTCGGCCATCGGATTCGATTTGAAGGTCTGAAAGTAGGCGCGCGAGGAGATGTTGATCTTGGGCAGCGGCTGGGCCCGCGACCAGTTGATCAGTTCGCCGTCGGCATCGTAGATCGCGATGTCGCCGAGGTAAGACACCGGGCCGATCTTGCTGCGCAGCATCTGGTTCGTCGCGGGTCCGGACATGCGCTCGCGGAACATCGCGGCCGAACTGATCTCCGGCAGATTCATCTGCCCGATCACATCGGCAGCGACGACGTCGGAGTCTTCGAATTGCTGATCGAAGTGCCGCGCGATCAGCTGCACCGTATTTTCTAGCTCGCGCTCGCGGTTGACCAGGGTACGTTCGCGAAATTCGCCGACGGCCATGGCGGTCACGGCGAAGATCCCGGCGACCAGCAACACGCCGCACAGGGTGAGCCACAGCACCGGTCCGCGCCGAATGGCCGCCTCCCAGCCGTGCTTCGCGGCTAGGAACATTCCGGCTGCAATCCCTGCAAAGACCTGGCGCATTCCCCCTCCCTGGAGGGACAGGGATACACCACACAAATGGCGTAAAGCTTAGGAAAGCCAGTTACCTGAGCGTTAATCTCGTTGCGTGATCGCAATCGTGTTCAGCGAGCCGCTGCGCTGCATCATGAATCGCGCGTTAATGCGAGCTGCCCGCACTCTTGTCGCCGCCGAGACTGCGCAGCCGTCCGACCACGCCGGTCGGAAAGAAGTAGACGCTGGCGATGAAGAGCAGCCCGAGCCACAGCAGCCAGCGGTCGGGATGCAACAGTCCCGGCAGCAGCGGCAGGCCGGCTTCCGACGCCGCTTTGGAGGCGACGCCCATCAGCGACTGCAGATAGTTCTGGGCGAGGATGAAGATGCTTGCCCCGATGATTGCGCCGTAGATCGTGCCCATGCCGCCGATCACGACCATCAGCAGAATGTCCAGCATGATCGAGAAGCTGAGCGAGGTATCGGGGCCGGCATAGCGCAGCCACAATGCATTGAGAATGCCGGCGCCCGCGGCGACCAGTGCGGCGATGCAGTTGGCGTAGGTCAGGTGGAAGACGGTGCGGAAGCCGAGCGCCTCGGCGCGGAAGCGGTTTTCGCGGATCGCCTGCAGCACGCGCCCGAACGGCGAGTTCACCACCCGCAGCAAAGCGAGGATCATCAGGGTCGAGACGGCGAACACCAGATAATAGGTCAGGATGCGGCCGTTGACCTCGAATCCGAGCACGTTCTTCGAGATCAGCACCGTGCCGGGCCTGAGCAGCTCGGGCAGCTGAAAGCTGCGTCCGTCTTCGCCGCCGGTCAGCCAGGACAGCTGCGAGGCCAGCACCTGGAAGGCGGATGCGACCGCGAGCGTGATCATGGCAAAGAAGATCGCGGCCACCCGCAGCGAGAACAGTCCGATCGCAAGCGCAAGCAGCGCGGCAAGCGGCAGGCCGACCACGATGCCGGTTGCAACCGCGCCCCAATTCGGGCCCATCCCGTACAGCGCGATCGCGATCGCGTAGCTGCCGATCCCGTAGAACATGGTGTGTGCGAACGACACCGAGCCGGTATAGCCGAGCAGCAAATCGTAGGAGGCGACGAGCGCGGCGAAGACGCAAATCTTGGCCGCAACGTTCAGTGCCTTCGCCCCGGGAAACAGGAACGGCGTCGCCACCAGCGCCAGGATGATGACGACGAGAACGAGCGCGAGCACGCGGCTGCGCGGCGGATCGCCTGACAGGATCATCATCGGCTGGTCACCGCATAGAGGCCGCGCGGCCGCCACATCAGAATGGCGACCATCAGCAGGATATTGGAGACGAGGGCGAGCTTCGGCACCAGGAAGCCGCCGTAATTGGCAATCATCGCCACCAGGATCGCGCCGATGAAGCAGCCGCCGATCGAGCCGAGGCCGCCGATGATGACGACGATGAAGATCAGGACGGTGAGGTCGTCGCTCATGGAGGCGTGGACCTGCTCGCGATACAGCGCCCACATCACGCCGCCGAGGCCGGCCAGCGCCGATCCCGTCATGAACACGCCGAGGAACAGACGGCGGATGCGATAGCCGAGCGCCTCGACCATCTCGCGGTTCTCGACGCCGGCACGGATCAGAAGGCCAAGCTTGGTCCGGTTGAGCACGAGCTGGATCGCGATGAAGACGGCGAGGCCGATCAGCGTCGCCAGCACGCGGTATTTCGCGATCGCGACGTCGCCGAGGATGAAGGAGCCGCGCAGCGACGTCGGCAGCGGTGTCGGGATGATCTGTGGCCCCCACACCGCATAGAGCGTCTGCTCGGCGACGATCAGGCCGCCCGTCGTCATCAGGATCTGTTTCAGATGCTGGCCGTAGACGGGCAGGATCAGCACCCGCTCGACGATCAGGCCGAGCGCGCCGGACACTGCCATCGACAGCAAGGCCGCCGGCGCCAGCACCGCGAGGTTGATCCACAGCGAATCAGCCTGGAGGGAGGCCGCGAACGGCGCCAGCACCAGGGTCGCGACATAGGCCCCGACCGCGATGAAGGCGCCATGGCCGAAATTGAGCACGTCCATCAGGCCGAACACGAGCGTGAGCCCCGAGGCCATGATGAAGATCATCATGCCCATCGCGAGGCTCGCGGCCGTCAGCGTCAGCCAAGTGCTGGGTGAGCCGATCAGCGGGATCATCACGAGGGCGACGGCGATCGGCAGCAGGATCGGCGCGATGTCGCGCTTCGGCTTCGGCAGCGGATCGGTTGCGGCGAGCTCGGTCATTGATGCGTCTCCAGGCTCAGACCGAGCAGTCGCTCCTGCAGCGGCACGTCGGAGGCCAAGGCCGCCATCTCGCCGCGATGAACGATGGTGCCGTTGTCCATCACCAGCACGTCGTCGCCGAGCTCGCGGGCGGCAAAGAAATTCTGCTCGACCATCAGGATGGTGGCGCCCTTGCGCTTGATCTCCTTCAGGCACTCGATCAACGCCATCACGATTGCCGGAGCCAGGCCCTTGGTCGGCTCGTCGATCAGCAGGAGCTTGCGCGGTTCGACGATGGCACGGGCAATCGACAACATCTGCTTCTGTCCGCCCGAGAGACTTCCCGCGCGGGACAGCCAGAACCGGCGCAGCGCGGGGAAGAAGCCGAAAATCCAGTCGAGCTGGGCGTCGTCGAGCGGTCCGTCGCGCGCCGCCAGCACGAGATTTTCCTTCACCGTGAGGTCGGAGAACACCGCCATGCTCTCCGGCACGTAGCCGACGCCGAGCCGCGCGATGTCGGGCGTCGCACGGCTCTCGATGCGCTCGCCGGCGAGACTGATCTCGCCGGAAGAGGCCTTCCAGAGGCCCATGATGGTGCGCAGTGTCGTGGTCTTGCCGGCGCCATTGCGGCCGAGCAGCATCGTGGTCTGCCCCTGCGCGACAGCGAGATCGATACCCTGGAGGATGTGATAGCGGCCGATATGGGTGTGCACCCCGGAGAGCCTCAATAGATCGGTCACGCGGCGCTCCCTGCAACATTCTTGGGCGCGACACCGAGATAGGCCTCCTGCACGATCGGTGACGCGATCACTTCGGCAGGCCTGCCGTCCGCAACAAGCTGCCCGTTATGCAGCACGATGATGCGGTCGGCGAGCGATCGCACCACATCCATCTTGTGCTCGACCAGGAGAATGATCCTGCTCTTGTCCTGCTTAAGCTGCGCGATCAGGTTCAGCACGACCGGCACCTCGTCGATGCTCATGCCTGCGGTCGGCTCGTCGAACATGAACACCTTCGGTTCGAGCGCCATCATCAGCGCGACCTCGAGCTTGCGCTGATCGCCATGCGACAGTGCGGTCGCGGCGACGCCACGGCGGCCGCCAAGCGCGACCTGATCCAGAATAGCATCGGCGCGGGCGATCAGATCGCGGCGGACCATCCATGGCCGCAGCATGTCGTAGTGAGTGCCGTCGGCGGCCTGCACGGCGAGGCGGACGTTTTCCTCCACCGAGAGATTGGGAAAGAGATTGGTGAGCTGGAAGGCGCGCCCCAGGCCGGCACGCGTCCGCATCGGCGCGGAATGCTGGGTGATGTCGGTGCTGTCGAACAGGATGCTGCCGCTCGATGCGCGGAGCTGACCGGAGATCAAGTTGAAATAAGTGGTCTTGCCGGCGCCGTTCGGCCCAACGATGGCGGTGAGCTCGCCCGGCCGGAAACTGCAGGTGACGCTGTTGACCGCGACATGGCCGCCGAAGCGGATAGTGAGGTCGCGGGTTTCAAGGGTCAGCGTCATGGGTCTAGCAAATGGTGAGAGAGGAATATTTCCGCGATCGCGCCGCGCTCCCTCTCCCGCTTGCGGGAGAGGGGTGGGGAGAGGGTGTCTCCGCAATCGAGAGCCCCCAAGAGGACAGAGCCCTCTCCCGGCCTCTCCCGCAAGCGGGAGAGGTGAAGAAGCACCTACCGCTTGTTCTTGATCGGAACGTTCATGTCCTCGATCTTCAGCTCGCGCACCGGCTCGAGCACGGCCCAGGCGACATTCGGATCGACCTTGACCTTGAAGTGATACATGCTCTGGAGCGCCTGATGGTCTTCCTTGCGGAACATCATCTTGCCCTTCGGCGTGTCGAACTCCAGGCCTTCCATGGCGCTGATCAGCTTCTCGGTGTCGGTCGATTTCGCCTTGGTGACCGCGGCGACGACGGACATCGCGGCGGCGAAACCGCCCGCGGTGAAGAAGTCCGGCGGTGCATTGAAGCGCTTCTGGTGCTCGGCGACGAACCAGTCATTCACCGGGTTCTTCGGGATCTCGTAGAAATAATAGGTCGCGCCTTCCATGCCGGGCAGGCCCTTGTAGGCGGCGAGCGCCGGCAGGATGTTGCCGCCGGTGGACAGTTCGATGCCGTAGCGCTTCGGATCCATGTCCTGGAGTTTTGCCAGCGGATTGCCGGCGCCGGCCCAGATCACCCAGATCACCTTGCGACCCGGCTTGTCCTTCAGCGCGTCGAACAGGCGCTGGCCGACCGCGGTGAAGTCGGTGGTCGAAGTCGGGGCATATTCTTCGGCGGCGAGCGTCGCGCCGGTCTTGCCGAGCGCCTCCTTGAAAGCGGCGACGCCGTCGCGGCCGAAGGCGTAGTCCTGCGCCAGCGTCGCGACGGTGACGCCCTGCTTGCCGATCGCGACCGCGTTCGAGATCGCATCCTGCGACGAGTTGCGCGCGGTGCGGAAGATGTAGCGATTCCACTTCTCGCCGGTAATCTGATCCGCGACCGCGGGCTCGACGATCAGGATCTTCTTGTTTTCCTCGGCGACGGGCAGGATCGCGAGTGCCGCGGCCGACGAGGTCGTGCCGATCGCGATGTCGGCCTTGTCGTCCTGATAGGCTTCCGCGAGCGCGGCCTTGGAGAGATCCGGCTTGCCCTGGTCGTCCTTGGTGATGACGACGATCTTGCGCCCGTCGAGCGTCATGGTGCCCTTGGTGGCGTATTCAAAACCCATCTGCAGGCCGGTCTCGGTCTGCTTGGCATAGGCCTCGAGCGGGCCGGTCTTGCCATAGATCAGCGCGACCTTGAGATCGTCGGCCTGTGCGGACGTGCCCGCGGCGAGGGCGAGGATGGTTGTTGTTAAGATGAGCGAGCGGCGCACGATGGTCCCTCCTGGTGAATTCTTTGGCCATAGCGATTTGCACAACCGTGCAGACATTGCAATTCCACCTTCCGGCGGGACCACGCGAAGGGCATGTGTGACATTGTCCCGGCTTGGCCGCGCCGGATCGCTTCTGCCGAGGAAATCGGCAGATGCAATTGTTGACCTCACCCGTGGAACGGGCTGCTCAAGCTTTGGAAATCAACGATCAAGGCCGGGGCTTACCGCCTGTATCCGTTCGCCCGGGAATAGCCCTGCCGGTTCTGTTGGGTCGAGCGGTTTGTGACGCCGGCGCGTGCTTCGCTGGAGATGGGCGTTGCGAGCTTCAGCTCCTCCAGGAAGATCGGCCGTGAGAAATAATAGCCCTGCGCGTACCGGATTTTGGTCGCAGCCTGGAGGTAGGCGAGCTCCTCGTAGGATTCGATGCCTTCGGCAATCACGGTCATGCCGAGCGCTTCGCTCAGGGATTCGATCGCGCGCAGGATGCCCTGGTTGCGTGGGCGCTTATGGATATCGGTGATGAAGGACCGGTCGATCTTGATCTCGTCCGCGGTGATGTCGGCCAGCGCCGAGAGCGAGGAATAGCCGGTGCCGAAATCGTCGATCGAGATGGCGACGCCGAGCTTGCGGAACATCGGCAGGATCTCGGCCTGGAAATGATTCTTGGCGACGAAGGCGTCTTCCGTCACCTCGATCATGAAGCGCTGCGGAAAGCCGGTGTCGTCGAGCGCCTGGGCAAAGCTGCGCATGAATTCGGGGTTGCCGGCCTGCTTGGCCGCGACGTTGATGCTGATGGTCGCTTCCGCACCGAATGTCTCGTTGATGAGGTCGATCGACTTGACGATCTCGGCGAGCACGAGATGGGTCAGCTCGTCGATCAGCCCGAGTTCGGTGGCAAGATTGATGAACGAGCCCGGCGCCTGGATCACGCCCTCGTCGTCGCGCAGCCGTACGAGGGCCTCGATGCCCTTCACGTCCTGCGTGCGGATGTCGACCTTGGACTGGAAGGCGCAGCAGAAGCGTTTCTCCAGGATGGCGAGCCGCAGCGACTGCTCGATCTTCATCCGCGCCAGCGCCTCGCGCTCCATACTGGAGTCGAAGAAGGCCGCCGATCCCTTGCCGTCATTCTTGATGCGGTACATCGCGATGTCGGCGTTCTGACGCAGTGTCTCGAAGCTGCTTCCGTGATCGGGGTAGAGGCTGATGCCGACGGAGGTTGAGGCGAACACTTCCGAATTGTCGATGAAGAACGGCGCCGTCAGCCGCTCCAGCGTCGACTGCATGAATTCGGCGACTTCCTCCTGGCTCTGGATCGGCGACAGCAGCAGCAGGAATTCGTCGCCGGAGATGCGCGACAGCATGTCCGAGTCGCGCAAGCCGCGTCCAAGCCGCTTCGAAAGCTCGACCAGCAGGGCATCGCCCACCGCGTGGCCGTAATAGTCGTTGATGTGCTTGAAATTGTCGACGTCGAGAAAGGCGAGCGCAAAGCGCTCGCCGACGCGACCCTGCGCGAGCAGGCTGGTGGCGCGATGTTCGATCACGCGCCGCGAGGGCAGGCCGGTCAGCTCGTCGAAATAGGCCGAGCGGAACAGCTGGTCCTCGAAATTCTTCTGCTCAGTGATGTCGGAGGAGGCCGAGATCAGCAGCTCGCGTCCGTCGAGGCGGATCGGACGATGAGTGGTCAGCAGCACCTGGCGTGCGGCTCCGTCGTGGAGCGCTTCCTCGGCGACGACCGCCTGGCCGGAGCTCAGGGCCTGCCGGCAGGCTTCCAGGCGCGATGCGAGATCGCGCGAGGGGCGGCTGCCGTCCATGCCGAGCTGGGCGGCCGCGACATCGTTGACCAGGAGAAGTTCGCCCTGCGCGTCCTGCACGGTCAAGCCGGCAGGTAGCATTCTAACGATTTCCTTGAGGAATCCGAGTTCGGCTTCGCTCGCGCCGGAATATTTGTTGTCGTTCATAGAAGTCATGAATCTTGTTGTTTCAGCGCGCCTTTGCAATGGCCGCGATCTTGCGCGGTTCCCTCTTAAGTTTGGTTAAGGGGTCCGGAGAATTACGGTGGTGTTTTGCGGCGATGCGACGCGCGCAGCCCATCGTCATTAACAGGGCGTCAACGCGTCCGACGAATCGCGAACGACGCACGCGAACGGGTTTCGTTTGCGCCGTGTCTAACCGTCCTTGGGGATACGGCATTGCATGGTGCAATGGAGTCCGGTCCTGAGATAGGAGACCTCCGTCTTGCCGTCGAAGGCCGACAGCGCCGACTTCAACAGCTTGGTGCCGAAACCTGGCTCGGAGACCTTGTCGACGCTCGGGCCCTCGGTTTCATCCCAGGTCACGGTCAGACGGTCGTCGCTGACGGTCCATGACACCTGCAACAACCCGCGCGGCGCGGAGAACGCGCCATATTTGCCTGCGTTGGTGGCGAGCTCGTGAAACATCAGCGACAGCGTGACCGCAAGCTTCGGCGGCAGGAACAGCCGTTCGCCGTTGAGCGTGAAGCGGACATGGCCATAAGGGCCGAGCTCGGAGATCAGGAGGTCGCGAATGTCGCAGCCGGCCTTGTCGATCCGCGAGATCAAATCGTCGGTCGCGGCAAGTGACCGCAGTCGCGGATCGATCCGGGCCCAGATTTGCGGCTGATCGTGCAGCACCTGATGCAGCACGGCATGCACCGTCGACAGCTTGTTCTTCAGCCGGTGCTGGAGCTCGTCGACCAGCAGCTTGCGGTAGTCTTCTTCCTCGATCAGGCGTCTGGAAATCCGGCGCTGCTCGACGAGGAGCGAGCGATAGTGCTCGACGCCCCAGATGGTGAGCGCGCAGACCGTCCAATACAGCGCCAGCAGGGCGAATCGCGCGTTATCGGCAAAGGCATCGCCGAAATTCACGACGACGCCGAGCACGCCGCCGACCAGCGCCGTGATGATGCCGATGCGGAAGCCGCCGAACGCGGCCGCAAAGAACACGGCCGGGAAATACGGCGTGAAATAGACGTCGGGCCGCACATGGGCGAGAGCCCAGCGCGCCAGCGTCGCAACCAGCAGGCAAGCGACCGCAAACGCAAGGCTCAGGCCGAGCGATGGCGGTGCTGCGCCGTGCCAGCCCTTGCGGAATTCGTCGATCAGCTTCCCCATGCGCAGTCCGGTCGCGATATGCGTTCGACAATCGAGCGGTCGCCGGGAATGTTACGCATGTCGCCGGCCCCAAGCAAAGCTTGCCTTGTCGGAAGCCGGCAGGAATAGTGCCTGCTGCGGCGCCGACCGTCGCGGCGCCGTCGTCGATTGGTGTCCGCCATTTGGCGTCAAGGGGTTCGAAAACAGGGACATTCCATGGGCAGGCTGGATGGCAAGGTCGCGGTGATCACGGGCGCGACGAGCGGGATCGGGTTGCGGACTGCTGAAGTCTTCGTTGCCGAAGGTGCCAAAATTGTGATCGCGGGCCGGCGCATACCGGAAGGCGAGGCGCTGGCGAAGCAGCTCGGGGCGGCTTGCGTCTTCCGCCAGACGGATGTGACGGTCGAAGCGCAGATGCAGGCGCTGATCGCGCTCGCGGTGGACAAATTCGGCCGCATCGATTGCCTGTTCAACAATGCCGGCGGCCCGGCGCAGACCGGCGGCATCGAAGGCCTCGAGGTCGAGCGCTTCGACGCGGCGATGGCGACCCTGCTGCGCAGCGTCATGCTCGGCATGAAGCACGCCGCGCCCCACATGAAGAAGCAGGGCTTTGGCAGCATCATCAACAATGGCAGCATCGCCGGCCGTCTCGCCGGCTTCTCGTCCTCGATGGTCTATGGTGCGGCCAAGGCGGCGGTGATTCATCTCACCAAATGCGTGGCGATGGAGCTCGGCGAATCCAACGTCCGCGTCAACTCGATCTCGCCCGGCGCGATCGCGACCGGCATTTTCGGCAAGGCGCTGGGGCTTTCGACCGATGCGGCGGAGAAGACGCCGGCGGTGATGCGCGAGGTCTACAAGACCGCGCAGCCGATCCCGCGCGCGGGCCTTCCCGACGACATCGCCCATGCCGCGGTGTTCCTGGCCAGCGACGAGTCCAGCTTCATCAACGGCCATGACCTCGTCATCGACGGCGCGATGACCGGCGGCCGCAACTGGAGCCAGCAGCAGCAGGGTTACGTGGCCCTGCGCAAGGCGTTCGATCAGGGGGCGTAGGCGCCACGGGCGACGAAGCCGTAGGGTGGGTTAGCGAAGCGTAACCCACCACTTCTGTCACTGCGGACACCAAAGAGGTGGGTTACGCCTTCGGCTAACCCACCCTACGAGAGCGATGCTCACACAGCCTTCACCCGCACCCGCAATCCATCGCGCGGTTTCGGGATCGGCCACATCTGCCAGTCCGGCTTGTAGCCGGGCTCCAGCGACACCTCGATGTTCTGCAAGAAGTGCCGCGCGAAGCATTTGGCTTGCATGTAGGCGAAGTGCAGGCCGAGGCACATATGCGCGCCGCCGCCGAACGGCACCCAGGCGAAGCGGTGGCGGTTGCGCTGGGCCTCCTCGGTGAAGCGCAACGGATCGAACCGGTTCGGCTCCGGCCAGATCTCCTTCATGTGGTGCGTATAGAGCGGATTGACGCCGATCGCGGTACCGGCCGGAATCGAAAAGCCCTTGAAGGTGAAATCGCGCATGGCACGGCGCGGCATCGAGGGCACCGGCGGCTTGATCCGCAGCGCTTCCTTGAACGCCATCTCCGACAGCGGCATCTTTTCGAGATCGTCGAAGCTGCTCGGCGCATTAGGGGCGAGCCCCAGCGCCATGACCTCCGCGCGAAGCTTGTCCTGCCAGTCGGGATTTGCCGCGAGCTCGCCGATGAACGACGTCAGCGACGAGGTCAACGTGTCGTGCGCCGCCATCATCAGGAAGCTCATGTGGTCGATGATGTCCTGTTCCGAGAGCAGGGCGCCGTCCTCGTGGGTTGCACGGCAGAGCTGCGAGAACAGGTCATCGCCGCCGTGATTGCCGCGTCGCAGCGGAATCTGCTCGCGGAAATAAGCGACGATGCGCTTGCGTCCCCTGACGCCGGCCGCCATCTGCGTGCCGGGCAGCGGTCGGCGGATCGGGGCGACGGCGGCGGCGACCATGTCGACGAAGGCGCGGTTGATCTCGTCGACCTCCGGCCCGATATCGGCGCCGAGAAAGGACGCGGCGGCCAGATCGAGCGTGAGCTGCTTCATCGCCGGATAAAGCTGCATCTCGCCGGGCTTGGCCTTCCACTGCGCGACGCGAGCGCCGATGCCGCGGTCGAGATCGCTCAGATAAGATTTCATCGGGCCTGACTTGAACGCGACCGATAGCGCCTTGCGGTGCAGCCGGTGCTCCTCGAAATCCAGCAGCATCAAGCCGCGCGGAAACAGCAGGCCGAGCACCTTGTTCCAGCCATGGGTCGAGGAGAACAGCTTTTGCTGGTCGAACAGCACGAGCTCGTTGGCCTCGGGGCCGAGCAGCACGACATTGGTCTCGCCGAAGAAGTGCGTGCGATAGACCAAGCCGTATTTGGCGCCGTTCGCCTCGATATGCCCCTTGGGATCGGCGAGCACCTGGAAGGTCTTGCCGATGATCGGCCAGCCTTCGTCGCCGGGAATATGTGTCAGCTCGTTGCGCTTGGGCGGAGTGAAGCCGTGCGCAGGGGCGGCCACATTCTGCATCGACATGTCGATTGCTCCGGTTGGCGAGGCCCGGCCAACATAGCACGATCCGGTGACGATGACTCCGCGCTACCGCTTCGCCGCTTCCTTCTGCAAATCCGGGGCATTGACGGCCGGAATCGCAACGCGGCCGGCGCCGGTCACCTTCAACGCCTCGGCGGCCTTCTCGTTTTCCATGATCTTGGCCATCACGGCTTGGCCCGCGCGTTCGAAGATCGCGCGGTTCTCGATCACGAATTTTTGCGACTTGCGCAAGCCGTCGATGTAGCCGTTGATCTCGGGCACGACGTAGCGCGCGACAAGGTCCCAGCTCCGGCGCGTGTTCTCCGGATTGGCCCAGTCGTGCACGAAGCCGATGACGGCGCCGACGCCGCCGGAGACCTGCATCACATTCTTGATCATCTTGACGAGGTCGTCGGGCGTGCCGATGACGGAGGCCGCGCCGTCAACGAAAGCGGTCTTGTCCACGGCCTCGTCGGGCGAGCCGAACGCGGTGAGCCCGGGCCGTTGCAGCGTGCCGACATTATATTCGTTGTGCCAGCGCATCAGCCCGGCGCCGGCCTCGCGGCGCGCCTGCTCGCGCGTCTCGGCGATATGCCAGGTCAGCAGCACGCGCCAGTTCGCGCGATCGACTTTGGTGCCGTGCTTTTTCGCCGCGTCCTCGGCGAATTGCCATTGCTGCTGCAGCGACATCAGCCCCTGCGTCGTCATCGAACCCAGCGAGATGATGCCGATGCCGTATTTGCCGGCCAGCGTCATGCCGGAGGGCGAGATCTGCGAGGCCACCACGAACGGCATTTCCTCCTGCAGCGGCAGGAGCTGCAGCGCGGCGTCGTTCATGGTGAACCAGTCGCTCTTTGCGGTGACGCGCTCGCCGTCGAAGAGACGGCGGATCACGCCGATCGCCTCGTCCTGGCGGTCGCGCTGCGTCATCGGATCGATGCCGAGCGTATGCGCGTCGGAGGCGAGCGCGCCGGGACCGGAGCCGAAGATGGCGCGGCCCCCGGTCATGTGGTCAAGCTGCACCATGCGCTGCGCGACGTTGTAGGGGTGGTGATAGGGTAGCGACACCACGCCGGTGCCGAGCTTGATCCGCTTGGTGCGCTCGCCGGCCGCAGCCAGGAACATCTCCGGCGAGGCGATCATCTCCCAGCCGGAGGAATGATGCTCGCCGCACCAGAACTCGTCATAGCCGAGCGCATCCAACTGCTCGACCAGGTCGAGATCGCGCCGGAACTGGAGCATCGGATGCTCCCCGATCGGATGATGCGGGGCAAGGAAGGCTCCGAACTTCAGGCGCGCCATGGCATTCTCTCCAGCTTACATTTTTTGTTTGTTTGTGGCGCGAAGCTACGTGCTGAACGCAGCGAGCGCAATCACGCGATGTCCCGCGCGGTGGAATGCAGCCATGCGATGGAGCGCTCTCTCGGGGAAGACGTAAGGCCTCGCGATTCGTGCTCGCAGGTCATCGCGCGTTCGCGTGCCGATGCATCAAACCGTCACAAAGCAGATCGATTCATCGCGCGAGCTGGTGAGCGACATCCGGGCACCAAAACGTCTTTCTGGCCGGCCTCCGGCTTCACCCTGACTTTGCCGTGGAAGTCCTGCAATCGGCGCGCGCAGGAATGCTCGTCTCGCTCGCGCGGTTCCTAACGTTAATCATGATCTGCGCCGCATTCCCGGCGTGGATGCGCCGTTCATCTGCACGAAGTTGAGGCATTGCGGTGAATACGTGCGGATTTCTGCAGGTTTTCTCGCGATTTAGTGCGTCATCGACAGCACACGGCCTTTTTATTTTGCGCTGCAGCAACTATTTGGTTTGGGTGGACGTTGAACGTCGCCTGCCAGGAGCTGCCGTGTCGTTAACCAGAAATGTCGATCTCTTGAGACGTCTGCCAAAGCTGGACGGATTGCGCTTCGCCGAGTTTGGCCGGAGCGCCGATGCGTCCAGTCCGTTGCAAGAGGTCACGGGCTTCGGCGACAATCCCGGCAATCTGCGCCTGTTCGCGTTCGTGCCGCCGCAATTGCAGAAGCCGCGCGCGCTCGTCGTCGTGCTGCACGGCTGCGGCCAGACGGCAGCAAGCTACGACCTCGGTGCCGGGTGGTCGACGCTCGCCGAGCACTACGGCTTCGCGCTGTTGATGCCCGAGCAGCAGCGCGTCAACAACAGCAACACCTGCTTCAACTGGTTCAATCCGGAAGACACGGCACGGGACAGCGGCGAGGCGTGTTCGATTCGCGAGATGATCGCGCACATGATCGAAACGCATCGCGTCGATCCCAAACGTATCTTCATCACGGGCCTGTCGGCCGGCGGCGGCATGACGTCGGTGATGCTCGCGACCTACCCTGAAATCTTCGCGGCTGGCGCGGTCATCGCGGGGCTTCCCTACGGCATCGCGACCAATCTGCGCGAGGCGCTCGACGGCATGTTTCATTCCCCGGAGCGGCCCGCGCGCGAACTTGGCGATCTGGTGCGGCGGGCCTCGGATCATCGCGGGCCATGGCCGAGAATCTCGGTGTGGCACGGCAGCGCCGATCGCACCGTCAATCCCGGCAATGCCAACGAGATCGTCAAGCAATGGCTCGACCTGCACGATCTGCCCGAGGCGCCGATGGCGGAAACTGACATCGACGGCTATCCGCGCCAGGCCTGGTGGAACAAGGACGGCGAGACTCTCGTCGAGTCCTATGCCATCACCGACATGGCCCACGGCACGCCGCTCGGCCTGGCCGACAACGACCAGCGCTATGGGGTGGAAGGCGCGTTCCTGATCGAGGCCGGCATCTCCTCGTCCTATCACATCGCCAAATTCTTCGGCCTCACCGGCTGGATTCCGGACGCGGCGAAGAAGGTCGAGCCAAAGCCGACGCCGGCCCGCTCGTCCGCGCCGCATCTGGCACGCTCGATCCGCGCCGCTGTCGCCGAAGAGCCGGCCGAGCCGAAGCGCGAGGAGGCCCGCGGCTTCGATCTCGGCCAGATCATCACGCGCGCGCTCACGGCCGCGGGATTGATGAAGTAACTCAGGCCGTCGCGCCGATCCATTCGATCGGCGTCGCCGTCACCTCGCCGCCGGCGACCTTGCGCGTCATCTCCTGATAGGCCTTGAAGAAGCCGCGCGATTGCAGCGCCTTTTGCGCGGCTTCGTCGCTGACGCTGGCGAGATGGAAATAGCTGCCATTGTCGCGGTTCTTCAGGACGCGATAGCCGATCCGTCCTTTCAATTCCGGATCGCCGTCGATCGCCTTGATGAAGCGGCCGACCTCCTGGTGCCAGGCCTCCGTCGTGCCGTTCTTGAATTCGTACCGGATCATGAAATGCTTCATGTGACGCTCCCTGTTGGCGTTGTGCGTCATCATCTGCGTGCTGGATGCGATCCTGCAAGTATGGACAAAATTGATAGTATGGACTTTTTCGGCGTCGCTCTTATTCTTCATCTCGCACATGGAGGAAACGACATGGCCAAGGAAAGGACAAAGACAGTCCCCGCGCGCAGCTGTCCGGTCGCGGCCTTTCAGAAGATGATCAGCGGCAAGTACAAGCTGCGCATCGTCTGGGACCTCAAGGACGGTCCGCGCCGCTATGGCGAGATCAGGAGCGGCCTGTTGCGCGGCACGGAAGGCAGCGCGGAGATCACCCCGCGCGTGCTGAGCCGCGAATTGAAGGCGCTGACGGCGAGCGGCCTGATCGATCGCAAGGATTTTGGCGAGGTGCCGCCAAAGGTCGAGTATCGCCTCACCCGGAAAGGCAAGAGCTTCGTGCCGGTCGTCGCCGCGATCCGCGACTGGGGCGACCGCAATCTGAGCCAGCCCGCGGCGTTCGCAGACGCCGCGGAATAGGTGCCTACATCTCGCCGGTGATGAACGGATTGGTCATCCGCTCCTGGCCGATGCTCGAGCCGGCGCCGTGACCGCAGATGAAGCCGACATCGTCGCCGAGCGGCAGCAGCTTGGTCTTGATCGAGTCGATCAGGGTCGCGTGACTGCCGCCGGGCAAATCGGTGCGTCCGACCGAGCCTGCGAACAGGACGTCGCCGACATGGGCGAAGCGCAGATCCTTGTTGAAGAACACCACGCTGCCGGGCGAGTGGCCGGGGCAATGATAGATCTCGAACTGGAGATCGCCGATCGCCACGCTGTCGCCTTCGTCGAGCCAGCGGTCCGGCTCGAAATTGCGCACCCCCGTCATGCCGAAGCGCGCGCCGCTCTCGACCACGTTGTCGAGCAGGAATTTGTCCGCGAGATGCGGGCCCTCGATCGGCACCTTCAGCGCGTCGCGGAGTTCGTCCGCGCCGCCGACATGGTCGATGTGGCCGTGAGTCAGCCATATCTTCTCCACGGTGACGCCGGTCTGTTTGATGGCGTCCAGGATCTTCGGCACGTCGCCGCCGGGATCGATCACCACGGCCTTCTTGGAAGGCTCGTCCCAGATGATGGTGCAATTCTGCTCAAACAGCGTCACGGGAACGATGATCGCGCCCGCTTTCGCGCCGGCTTGGGCCTGTGTCTCGTTTTGCTCGGTCATGGCGCCACAATGCCGATTTTTGCCATGTCGCCAAGCAAAAGATTTGTCCCCATGGCTCGGGAACAGTCGCGGACATCGTCACACAGCTGTCCCAATTCGCCTGCTGTTTTGAACCGGGGCGCTCCTTCCGCGTTCTCCCGCGCGAGAAGCAGTTTTTGGATGGATTTCCCGCATGGCTCAGAGCGGCAGCAATTGGTGGCGCGACGGCATCTTCTATCAGATCTACCCGCGCTCCTTTCAGGATTCAAACGGCGACGGTGTCGGCGATCTCGCCGGCATTTTGCAGCGGCTGCCCTATGTGAAATCGCTCGGCGTCGACGCGATCTGGCTGTCACCGATCTTCCCCTCGCCAATGGCCGATTTCGGCTACGACATTTCCGACTACACCGGCATCGAGCCGTTGTTCGGCACGATGGCGGATTTCGATGCGCTTCTTGCCGCCGTGCACGACAATGGCCTCAAGCTGATCCTCGACCTGGTGCCGAACCACACCTCGGACCAGCATCCCTGGTTCGTCGAGAGCCGCGCCTCGCGTGATAATCCCAAACGCGACTGGTACATCTGGCGCGACCCGAGCGAGGGTGGCGGCGTGCCGAACAATTGGCTGTCCGAATTCGGCGGCAGCGCGTGGCAGTTCGACGAGGCGACCGGTCAATACTACTATCACGCCTTCCTCGCCCAGCAGCCGGATCTCAACTGGCGCAATCCCGATGTCCGCGCGGCGATCTACGACGTGATGCGGTTCTGGCTGGAGAAGGGCGTCGACGGCTTTCGCGTCGACGTGATCTGGCATCTGATCAAGGACGCCGATTTCCGCGACAACCCGCCCAATCCGCACTATGTCGAGAGCCGGCCGCCGAACGAAAGGATCCTCACACAATATTCCACCGACCAGCCGGAGGTGCACGACGTCATCGCCGAGATGCGGCGCGTCACGGATGCCTATGCTGCCCGCGTCCTGATCGGCGAGATCTATCTGCCGCTGCATCGCCTGATGGCCTATTACGGCAACGATCTCACCGGCGCGCAGATGCCGTTCAATTTCGCGCTGCTCTCGACCTTCTGGAGCGCGCGCTCGATCGAGAAGATCGTCGAGGATTACGAGAAGGCGCTGCCGAAGGGCGCCTGGCCGAACTGGGTGCTCGGCAATCACGATCGCCCGCGCGTCGCAAGCCGCGTCGGGCCGGAGCAGGCCCGAATCGCCGCCATGCTGCTGCTGACGCTGCGCGGCACCCCGACGCTGTATTACGGCGACGAGATCGGCATGCATCAGCTCGCGATCGCCCCCGAGTTCGTGCGCGACCCCTTCGAGAAGAACGTACCCGGCATCGGTGTCGGTCGCGACGGCTGCCGCACGCCGATGCAGTGGGATTCCTCCAACTTCGCCGGCTTCTCGGACGTCAGGCCATGGCTGCCGCTGCCGGAGGATCACATCCACAACAACGTCGTCGATCTCGAAGCCGATTCACGTTCGATCCTCACGCTCTACAAGCGCCTGATCGCGTTGCGGCAGGGGTGTCCGCCGCTGGTCGCGGGCGACTATCATCCGATCGCGGCGCAAGGCGATCTCCTGGTCTATCGCCGCGAGGCCGAGGGCAGGGCGGTGGTGGTGGTGCTCAATCTCGGCCCTGAGCCGATCCCGGTCACCACCAGCGCGATCAAGTTTGGCAGCGAGATTCTGCTGTCGACGTTCCTGGATCGAGAGGGCGAGCGGCTCGAAGGCGTGCTGGATTTGCGCGGGAATGAGGGCGTGATCATCACGCCGCCCTGACCGTCGTCCTGGACAAGCGATGAGCAGGGATGGCCCACGCTCTTTCCTCGTCATTGCGAGCGCAGCGAAGCAATCCAGAATCTTTCCGCAGAGGCAGTCTGTATTGCTTCGCTGCGCTCGCAATGACGATCGTGGAAGCGGCGCAACTCCAGCATCTCCACATCACCCCGGATGCTTGTTGCCCCGTATCGTTTTGTCGATATCGCTCCGCTTCAGCAGATAATCCAATCCGCCGACGCGGTACCAGCGATACCCATAAGGCTCCAAGACGACGCGGTGCTGGCCGCGCTTGTCGGCGTGACTGTGGTCCTCCGCGAGCAGATTGATCAGGTGCTTGCCGGCCTCGCCCGGCAGCCCCGCCGAGAACGCGATCTCGCGCGGCTTCTCGTCCAGATTGTGCACGAACAGCACGGAATTGTTGCGCCAGTCGTAACGCATGATGAACACGGCGGGATCGCGCGTCGGAATGACTGTAAAATCGCCCCAGCCGATCTCCGGCACCTCCTTGCGCATGCGGACGATGCGCTCGGTCCAGTTCAGCATGGAGTTGGGATCGCGCCGTTGTTTTGCGACATTGAGGTGCTCGAAACCATAAGGTCCCTCATCGATGACGGGCAAGGCCGGCTTGTCGCTGGTGGTGAATCCGCCATGCGGCTCCGTCGACCATTGCATCGGCGTGCGCGCGCAATTGCGTTCGGGCAGCGATAGATCATCGCCCATCGCGATCTCGTCGCCGTAGCGGATCACGGGCGTTCCCGGCAGCGTGCACATCAGGCTGTAGGCGAGCTCGAGCCGCCGGCGGTCGCCGCCCAGCATCGGTGCCAGGCGACGGCGAATGCCGCGGTCGTAGAGCTGCATGTCCTTGTCGGGACCGAAGCTTTTGAATACGGTGTCGCGCTGCGCCTTGGTCAATCGCCCGAGATCGAGTTCGTCATGATTGCGCAGGAACAGGCCCCATTGCGCCGAGGCGGGCCGCGGCTTGGTCGCCTTCAGCGCTTTCCCCAACGGGCGTGAATCGGACGAGGCCAGCGCATAGAACAGATGCTGGTTGACCTGGAAATTGAACATCATATGCATGCGGTCGGCATCGCGGCCGAAATATTCCATGTCCGTCTTTGGCAGCACGTTGGCCTCGGCGAGGATGATGGCATCGCCCTGCCGCCATTGCAGGAATTCACGAAACGTCCGCAGCATGTCGTACTGCTCGGCCGGCTTTTTCACCTTGGCGCCTTTGGTCGAGATGACGAAAGGCACGGCATCCATGCGAAAGCCTGAGACGCCGAGTTGGATCCAGAAGCCCATGATCTTCAAAATCTCGGCCTGCACGCGCGGGTTCGAGGTGTTGAGATCGGGCTGGAAATCGTAGAAGCGGTGGAAGTACCAGGCGCCGGCTTCCTTGTCGCGCGTCCAGGTCGATTTCTGAACGCCGGGAAACACCATGCCTTGATTGGCGTTGGCCGGCTTCTTGTCGGACCAGACATACCAGTCGCGGTAGGGCGAGTTCTTGTCGCTCCGCGCCGCCTTGAACCAGGGATGCTGGTCGGAGGTGTGGTTGACGACGAGATCGATGATGACGCGAATGCCGCGCTGCTTGCAGCCATGGGTGAACTCGACGAAATCGCCGAGCGTGCCGTAGCGGGCATCGACACTGTAATAATCGGCGACATCGTAGCCGTCGTCGCGGCCGGGCGAGGTCTGGAACGGCATCAGCCAGATCGTGGTGATGCCGAGGCCGTGCAGATAATCGAGCCGGCGCAGCAAGCCCTTGAAATCGCCGATGCCATCGCCATTGGCGTCCATATAGGTGCCGACGGACAGGCAATAGATGATGGCGTTCTTGTACCAGAGATCGTCGATCATGCGCGCGCAGCCTCGGTGGTTCCGCCGAGGTGTGGCGGCTGCGTGATAAGTGCGAGGGAGACTTGAGGTTCCCCGCTTTTACTCAGGTGTCGTCCCGGCGAAGGCCGGGACCCATACCGGGTGATTTCTCCGTGAGGCGCGGTGCACGTACCGCGGGCCGCAACCATTAGCCTTCGCTAAACTCCTTTCCGTGATTATGGGTCCCGGCCTTCGCCGGGACGACATTTGAGAATGGAGCAAGGTGTCCGCGTTCGGAGGAATCGGCTATCCTCCCGCCATGGACAATCCCGCCCGCATTGCCCTCGTGCCACCACCCGACCGCCGTCAATCCGAGACGGCGCTGGCGATCGCGCGCGGCACTGCGCGATTGTTGCGCTCGCTCGGCTTCACCTGCATCAGCGAATTGCCGCTCCCCTCGGGGCGGCGCGCCGATCTCGTCGCGCTGAACGAGCGCGGCGAGATCTGGATCGTCGAGATTAAGTCGTCGGTGGAGGATTTGCGTGCCGATCAGAAATGGCACGAATACCGGGCGCATTGCGACCGGCTGTTCTTCGCCTTCACGCAGGACCTGCCTTGCGAGATCTTTCCGCAAGATACCGGCCTGATCATCGCGGACGCCTATGGCGCGCACCTGCAATGCGAGGCGCCCGAGCACAAGCTCGCTGCGGCCACGCGCAAGCAGATGACGGTGCGTTTCGCCATGGCGGCGGCGTTGCGGATCAACCGGCTGGTCGATCCGCAGGGGCATGCGGAGTTTTGGGAATAGGCCGGTCTCGTGTCCCGGACGCGCTGCAACGCTTCAGCGTTGCTGCGCAGAGCCGGGACCCAGCAGGCGACGATTCGAGCTGAGGCATGGGCCCCGCCGGCTCAGCAGCGCATCACTTCGTGCTGCGCAGCGTCCGGGGCACGGAAGGCATGACTATCAGCGCGGCGCGCGCTTGGCCAGGATCCGCTGCAACGTACGCCGATGCATGTTGAGCCGGCGCGCGGTTTCCGAGACGTTTCGGTTGCACATCTCGTAGATGCGCTGGATGTGTTCCCAGCGCACGCGGTCGGCCGACATCGGATTCGCCGGCAATTCGGACTTGTCCGAGCCGGTCGACAGCAGCGCCGCGACGACGTCGTCGGCATCCGCGGGCTTTGAGAGATAATCGACCGCGCCCATCTTCACCGCGGTGACGGCAGTGGCGATGTTGCCATAACCGGTCAGCACGATGGCGCGGGCGTCGGGACGCTTCTTCTTCAGCGCCGAGACCACGTCGAGACCGTTGCCGTCGCCGAGCCGCAGATCGACCACGGCGAATGCCGGCGCCGCCTTGCCGATCTGCGCCAGACCGTCCGAGACGGTGTCGCATGACGTCACCGCAAAGCCGCGCGTTTCCATGGCGCGCGACAGCCGCTCCAGAAACGGCTTGTCGTCCTCCACGATCAGAAGCGAGCGGTCGGTCTGTTCGTTCAGTTCGGCGATGGCGTTCAAGGTGTCGTCCTCTCTCCAGCGCGTCTACATATGGCGGCGCAATCGGGCGGTGCCAAGTGCGCCAATAGTCGATCGGCCCCGTTGTGCGACGCAAGGTCGCGGCCTATCCTATTGTTTCTTCGAAGGTCTCGATAGTCTCAAAACGCTCTCTCGGCCACGTGATCTGGACCACTGCGCCATGATCCGGAAAGGTCCGGTTGGTAAACGAGACCTTGGCGCCGGTGCGCTCCAGCAAGGTGCGCGCGATGAACACGCCGAGTCCGAGGCCGCCGCCTTCGTCCCGGTTGCGCCGCCGCGACAAATAGGGCTCGCCGATCCGGTTCAGGATGTCAGGCGGAATGCCTGGACCATCGTCGGAAATCACGAGCTCGATCGTGTCCTTGTTCCACCACGCATTCACCTCGACGGTGGTGCGGGCGAAATCGACCGCGTTCTCGACGATGTTGCCGACGCCGTAGAGGATCGCCGGATTGCGCGAGCCGACCGGCTCGGCCACGATGGCAACGGCGATGCGCACCTTGATATCGACCCCGAAATCGCGGTGCGGCGCCACCACCTCCTCGATCAGCTCCGACAGCTTCATGCGGTCGAACGGTGCGCCGGTGGAGGAGAGCTGGGTGATCTTGCTCAATATGTCGCGGCAACGCTGCGTCTGCTCGCGCAGGGTCTTCAGGTCGGCGGCAAAATTGGGCTCCTTCACTGTCTTCTCCAGCTCGCGCGAGATCAGGAAGATCGTCGCGAGCGGCGTGCCGAGCTCGTGCGCTGCGGCGGCGGCCAGGCCGTCGAGCTGGGTCAGATGCTGCTCGCGCGTCAGCACCAACTCGGTCGCGGCCAGCGCGTCGGCGAGCTTGCGCGCCTCCTCGGTGACCTGGAACGAGTAGAGGCTGGTGACGCCGATCGCGAGCGCGATCGAGAGCCAGACGCCGACGAGATAGATCGGCGGCAGCACCAGCGGATCGTCGGAATCCCAGGGCAGCGGCAGATGGAAGAAGAACAGGACCGAGGCGCAGGCGACAGCGAGCACGCCGAGGCCGAAGGTGAAGCGGGCCGGCAGCGCGGTCGCCGAGATCAGCACGGGTGCGAGGAACAGGAACGAGAACGGGTTCTGGAGTCCGCCGGTGAAAAACAGGAGACCGGCCAGCTCCACGATGTTGAGCGCGAGCAGTCCGGCCGCCTGCATCGGCTCCAGCCGCTGCAGCGGATTGGACACGGTCTGGAGCCCCAGATTGAGCGCCGCCGACAGCGCGATGATGCTGACGCAGGGGACGATCTCGACGTTGAATTCCAGCCCCTGCGCCACGATGAAGATCGCGGCGAGCTGGCCCAGCACCGCGAGCCAGCGCAGCCGCAGGATGGTATCCAGGCGGATATGCCGCTGCGCGGGGCGAAAGTCGGAAGCGGCAAGTTCGGTCATTTCGGCCAATGGGGCGGTGCCTTCTCGATCACAAGCGCGCGGCTCACGGAACCACCGGATTACAAGCCTTGCGCTCTCCGCTGCAATAGCAGAAGAACGCCCAGCATGACCGAGAATGACAAGGCTTCAAGCTGGCCGACTGTCGCGGATCGCAGCCTCTCCGCGGCAATCGCGGTCGATCACCTCGTCAAGGTGTACAAGCAGACCCGCGCCGTCGACGACATCTCCTTTTCGCTTCCGCGCGGCAGCATCACGGGGCTGCTGGGCGGCAACGGCGCCGGCAAGACCACGACCATCGCGACGATCATGGGCCTCGTGCTGCCGACCTCCGGCCGCGTGCAGGTGCTCGGGCATCGAATGCCGGAGGAAAGTGCTTCCGTGCTGGGGCGGATGAATTTCGAGAGTCCCTATGTCGACATGCCGATGCGGCTCACGGTGCGTCAGAACCTCACCGTGTTCGGCAAGCTCTATGCGGTGAAGAACCTCTCCGAGCGCATCGCTGAGCTCGCCGACGATCTCGATCTCACCGAGTTCATCGACCGCGCTAACGGCAAGCTCTCCGCAGGACAAAAGACGCGCGTTGCGCTTGCCAAGGCGCTGATCAACCAGCCCGAGCTGCTGTTGCTGGACGAGCCGACCGCCTCGCTCGATCCCGACACCGCCGACTGGGTTCGGGGTCATCTGGAGCGTTATCGCAAGGCGAACAACGCCACCATCCTCCTGGCCTCGCACAACATGCTCGAAGTCGAGCGGCTCTGCGACCGCGTCATCATCATGAAGCGCGGCCGCATCGAGGACGACGATACGCCCGAAGCCATCATGGCGCGCTACAACCGCACCACGCTGGAAGAGGTGTTTCTGGACGTCGCGCGCGGCCGGGTGAACGGCGCGCAGGAGGACGCACGATGAGTGACTGCATTCGTAGCCCGGATGGAGCGCAGCGTAATCCGGGATTCGCGCATCTGGCCCGACCGGCCCCGGATTGCGCTACGCTCCATCCGGGCTACGGGAGGCCGCCATGAGCGAGCTCACCGTTCACCGCGGCATCTCCCTGCATCGCATCGGCGCGATGATCCTGCGCTATTGGTACCTCTTGCTGTCGTCCTGGCCGCGGCTGCTCGAGCTGCTCTACTGGCCGGCGCTGCAAGTCATCACCTGGGGCTTTCTTCAGCTTTATATCGCGCAGAATGCAAACTTCTTCGCGCGTGCCGGCGGCACGCTGATCGGCGCCGTCATCCTCTGGGACATCCTGTTTCGCGGGCAGCTCGGCTTTTCGATCTCGTTCCTGGAAGAGATGTGGGCGCGCAACCTCGGCAATCTCATGATGAGCCCGTTGAAGCCGATCGAATTTCTGCTGTCGCTGATGATCATGAGCCTGATCCGGCTCGCGATCGGCGTCATCCCGATGACGCTGCTCGCGTTGTTCCTGTTTCACTTCAACGTTTATGCGCTCGGCGTGCCGCTGATTGCGTTCTTCTGCAATCTGATCTTCACGAGCTGGTCGGTCGGCATCTTCGTTTCCGGCCTGGTGCTGCGAAACGGCCTCGGCGCCGAGAGCATCGTCTGGACCTTGATGTTCGGCATCATGCCGCTCGCCTGCGTCTACTATCCCGTCAGCGTGCTGCCGGTCTGGTTGCAATATATCGCCTGGACGCTGCCGCCGACCTATGTGTTCGAAGGGATGCGCGCGCTGCTGATCGAAAACACCTTCAGGACCGATCTGATGCTGGGCGCGTTGGCCATCAACGTGGTGCTGTTGGTTGCATCTTTTGGGGCATTCCTTGCCCTTTTGCGCAGCGCCCGGATGCAGGGCTCGCTGCTGTCAGGCGGCGAATAACGTCACTTTCTCGTGGATTCAGCCCGGTTTGGGCACCTGGGCCACGTAGATGTACGGAACCATGCATTGACGCAATATTACGCATTCGGCAGTATGCTGCGATGCGAAGAGGAATATAGCGATGCCGATTGGTGAGTTTGGCGGCGCGCCGCCCCTGGTGGCCGAAGGCAGTCCGGTCCTGACGACGCCGATGTACTGGATGTACGAGATGGGGCAAGCCTCTCTCAATCCGGCGCGTGCGATCACGGACGCAACCAAGCTGCTGTTTCAAAATCCCCTCAATCCGTGGGCACGCACCGAGGTCGGCAAGTCGGTTGCCGCGGCTTGCGAATTGTTCGAACGCACCACGCGCCGCTACGGCAAGCCGGAATGGGGCCTCAACGATACCGAGGTCAACGGCATCCGCGTCCCCGTCGAGGTTCGCTCGGTCTGGGAAAAGCCGTTCTGCCGCCTGCTCTACTTCGATCGCAAGTTCACCCGTCCGCTGCGCAGCCCGCAGCCGCGCGTCCTGATCGTGGCGCCGATGTCCGGCCATTACGCGACGCTGCTCCGCGGGACGGTCGAGGCTTTCCTGCCGGCGCATGAGGTCTACATCACCGATTGGGCCGATGCCCGCATGGTGCCGCTCAGCGACGGCCGCTTCGATCTCGACGACTACATCGACTACGTCATCGAGATGCTGCATGTCCTCGGCGGTAACACGCATGTGCTGGCGGTGTGCCAGCCCTCGGTTCCCGTCGTTGCTGCCGTTTCGATCATGGAAGCGCGGCGTGATCCCTTCGTGCCGACCTCGATGACGCTGATGGGTGGTCCGATCGACACCCGTCGCAATCCAACCGCGGTGAACAACCTGGCGCAGGAGCGCGGCATCGACTGGTTCCGCAACCACGTCATCACCAAGGTGCCGTTCCCGCATCCGGGCATGATGCGCGACGTCTATCCGGGCTTCCTGCAGCTGAACGGCTTCATCAGCATGAATCTCGACCGGCATATGGACGCCCACAAGCAGCTGTTCGCCAACCTGGTGAAGGGCGACGGCGACCTCGTCGACAAGCATCGCGACTTCTACGACGAATATCTCGCGGTGATGGATCTCTCCGCCGAGTATTACCTGCAGACCGTCGACACCGTGTTCGTGAAGCATTCGCTGCCGAAGGGCGAGATGACCCATCGTGGAACACGCGTCGATCCCTCAAAGGTCACGCGCGTCGCGTTGATGACGGTCGAAGGCGAGAACGACGACATCTCCGGCATCGGTCAGACCGAAGCAACACACGCATTGTGTAGCTCGATTCCCGATCATCGCCGCGTTCATTACGTCCAGAAGGGCGTTGGACATTACGGCGTGTTCAATGGTTCGCGCTTCAAATCGGAAATCGTGCCGCGCATCCACGACTTCATGGTGTCGGCGGCGAATCCGAGCTCATTGCAGGCGCTCGCGGCAGAATAATCGCGTTTTCGGCTTTCCCGCTGAAAATCGACGCCCTGTCGGAGGCTCCGACAGGGGCGAGTTCCCGCCAGATTCGCGGTATTTAGGTAGCTTTGTAGGAGTGAGTCCACCCTCACCTCTTGGGGGTGCCGCATGCGCCTGACGGGGGCGAAAAAAGCCGGTTCCAACCCCAGTCTGTAGGGTCTCCCGGACGCCAGACCCCTGTATATTGGGCAAATGATTTGTTTTTGCGCCGAGCGCTTTCCCTGGCGGCGGTTATGGCAGAATCCGGGCGCTCTCCTGCCCCCCGGACTGACAGACATGGCCACTCGCGCACTCCTCTATCGTCGGCCCCACGAGCCGAAGACCCTCCTGATCACCCATGGATCGCAATATTTTGCGATTCGACTGCGCCGGCATCGCCGCGCGCGCCGTTACACGCTCAGAATTCATCCGAGCGATCGCGAAGCCATCCTCACCATGCCGCCGCGCGGCACGCTCGCCGAAGCAAAAGACTTCGCGCAGCGTCACGGCGCATGGATCGCGGCACGTCTTGGCCGTTTGCCGAAGGCCGCACCGTTCCAGCCTGGCACAGTGATACCGCTTCGTGGCGTTTCTCATCGTATCGTTCATCGCGCCGGCACGCGCGGTACGGTGTGGACGGAAGTGCGCGACAGCGGTGAACGCATTCTCTGCGTCGCCGGCGGCGTCGAGCATGCCGACCGTCGCATCGGCGACTTTCTCAAGCGCGAGGCCCGTCGCGACCTTCAGCGCGCCGCGGAATCCTATGCCGCGGAGCTCGGCGTCAAGGTCAAGCGGCTCTCGATCCGCGATCAATCGAGCCGCTGGGGCTCCTGCACCTCGGCCGGCTCGCTGTCGTTCTCCTGGCGTCTGATCCTTGCGCCGCCTTACGTGCTCGACTACCTCGCCGCCCACGAGGTCGCTCATCTCGTCGAGATGAACCACTCGGCGCGGTTCTGGCGCGTCTGCGGCAAGGTCTGCCCGTCGATGGAGCGCGCCAAGAAGTGGCTCGATACGTACGGCAACGACCTGCATCGCTATGGGGTCGAGGATTAGGCTCTCGCTGCCAACTCCATCCGACACTGTCATGGCCCCCGCAAGCGGGGGGGGAAAAGATTATAAAAAACGGGAGGATAAATAAAAAACACCCCCCGGAGATGTTTAGGGGGCGCGGCGGGGGGGGGGCAGACGAGGGAGGTTG
>NZ_JBVVPR010000017.1:0-68597 GCF_055811835.1 Bradyrhizobium sp. WSM4874 | reverse complement strand
GTTTGTTTGGGGGTTTTCTTTCGGGCGGCTCGCGACAACTTTCTCCACTCCCTGTCATGCCGCGCGAAGGCGGGCGATCCAGTATTCCAGAGACAGTTGTTATTGAATCAAGAAGCCGCGGCGTACTGGCTTCCCCGCCTCCGCGGGGAATGACAGCCCAGCGCGCGATTCCAGCGTCTGTGCTGCCCGCGCAAGCCGTTGATTTCGTTATCCTCGGCTACTGTGCATGGGGTTGTTTTCGCAGTTTTTGTTTTGAGGTCACCCGGACCTCAAGCAGAACCTAGCGATTTCCGCCGAACAGCCGGTCCATCAGCCAGCCATCGAGTCCTGCGGCTGCTTCCGGTCGCGCATTGGCGCGCGTGGGGGGCGGGCGATAGCCGCCGTTGCTGGCTGGTGCCGGTGCGGGCGCTACCGCCGTTGGCGGCGACACTTGCGACGTCGCCTGCGCGAGGTTCGACAGGCCCCAGCCACCTGGAGAGCTTGGCAAGGCTGCCACCGGCACGCCCTCGTGCGCCGTCTTCATGAAGCGCGACCAGACTTCGACCGGCAAGCCGCCGCCGGTCGCCTTCTTGGTCGGCGAGTTGTCGTCATTGCCGAGCCACACGCCCGTGACGAGGTTGGCGGTGTAGCCGATGAACCAGGCGTCACGGTAGTCCTGGCTGGTGCCGGTCTTGCCGGCCGCCGGCCAGCCCGGGATCTCCGCCTTCTTGGCGGTGCCGCTGATCAGTGTTTCCCGCATCATCGCGTTCATCATGCCGACATAGCGCGGGTCGACCACCTGGTTGTGCTCGTCCGCCTGGCGCATGTAGAGCAGCTTGCCACTGAGCGTCCTGATCCGCGTGACGACATGCGGCGTCGCCGTGAAGCCGCCATTGGCGAAGGGTGCATAGGCGCCGACCAGCTCGACCATCGAGACTTCGGAGGTGCCGAGCGCGATCGAGGCGTTGGGCTCGAGCTTCGAGGAGATGCCGAGCCGGTGCGCGGTGCGCACCACGTTCTTCGGTCCGACCTCGAGGCCGAGGCGGATGGCGACCGTGTTGAGCGACATCGCGAGCGCCTGGGTCAGCGTCACCGCGCCGAAATATTCGTGGGTGTAGTTCTCAGGTTTCCAGCCCTTGACCTCGATCGGCGCGTCCTGGCGGAGCGTGTCGGGCGTCAGCCCCTGCTCGAGCGCGGTCAAGTACACGAACGGCTTGAACGAGGAGCCCGGCTGGCGCCTGGCAGTGACCGCGCGGTTGTACTGGCTCTCGGAATAGTTCCGGCCCCCGACCATGGCGCGCACGGCGCCGTCAGGCGTCATCGCCACCAGCGCGCCCTGGCTGACATTGAATTTCACGCTCTTGGCCGCGAGCTCGTCGATGATGGCGGCTTCCGCGACGCTCTGGAGCTTCGGATCGATCGTGGTCTCGACCTTGATGCTCTCGTCGATCTGACCGACCAGATCGTCCAGCACCTCGCCGATCCAGTCGGCGACGTAATTGACCGTGCCGGCGCCGACCGGCTTCACATTGTAGGAGGGTTGGCCGATCGAGGCCTGCGCTTGCGCTTCGGTGATGAATTTGGCATCCGCCATCGCCGTGAGCACGATTTTCGCGCGCGCTTCTGCGCCCTCGGGGTTGCGGTTCGGCGCGAGCCGCGAGGGCGATTTGACGAGGCCGGCCAGCATCGCGGCCTCCGCGACGGTGACGTTCTTGGCCGACTTGCCGAAATAGCGCTGCGCGGCGGCCTCGACGCCATAGGCGCCGGAGCCGAAATAGACGCGGTTGAGATAGAGCTCCAAGATCTCGTTCTTGGAGTGCTTGCGCTCCAGCCAGATCGCGAGCTCCGCTTCCTGCAGCTTGCGCGCCATGGTGCGCTCCTGGGTCAGGAACAGGTTTTTCGCCAATTGCTGCGTCAGCGTCGAGCCGCCCTGCGACACGCCGCGATGGAGCACGTTGGTGACGAGCGCGCGCAGGATGCCTACGGGATCGATGCCGAAATGCGAATAGAAGCGGCGGTCCTCGATGGCGATGAACGCCTTGGGCAGATATTGCGGCAGATCCTTCAGCGCGACATTGGCGCCCGCCATCTCGCCCCGTTGCGCCAGCATGCTGCCGTCGATGCCGACGATCTGGATCGTCGGTGGCCGCTTGGGGATTTCCAGCGACTGGATCGGCGGCAGATGAGCGCCGACATAGATCACGACGCCGATCACGGCGATTGCGCCCCACAGGCCCAGCACCGCGCCCCAATAGAGCAGGCGGCCGAGATTGGCGCCAATGCGCGACTTGGATCGCCGCTTGGCACTGCCGCGGCCGGCCGGCGCCTTCCGCTCGCGCGGCGGCTCGTCGCCGGCATCCTCGCTCTTGCGCTTGGCAGATGATTTCGTTGATTTCTTCGGCTTGTCGTCGCCGCCGGGAATGCGGTCGGCCGCGGTCAGGCGCAGATCGGCGAGTGCCGCAGGCAAGCCGAACAACGGCTCCTTCCGCCCACCCTTTTTCTTTCCCAACCCCATACGCAAACGCCCGGTGAGCCCGCCCCGCCGCACGCTAGCGGTCGCTGTTTAAGGCCCGGTTACCCAGAGCTTAACGCGGGATTAGGAGGTGCGGCATTCGATGACTGCAGTTCCGCCGGTTCGACGGCGGGGCTAGGATCGCCGGCATAAAACAACAGGGAACTCAGATGGGCCACATCGATCCGACCAAGGAGATTTTCGCGCAGTTCCGGGACAACGACCGCCCCGGCCCGATCCACATGCTCAACCTGGTGCGCTTGCGCAAAGAGGCGGCCTATCCGGACGGCCGTAAGACAAGCGGTGCGGAAGCCTATGCGGCCTATGGCCGCGAGAGTGGCCCGGTGTTCGAACGCCTCGGCGGCCGCATCGTCTGGCAGGGCAAATTCGAACTGATGCTGATCGGCCCCGAGACTGAGCGCTGGGACCATTGCTTCATCGCCGAATACCCAAGCGTCGCCGCCTTCGTCGAGATGATCCGCGATCCCGTCTATCGCGAGGCGGTAAAGCACAGGCAGGCCGCGGTGGAGGATTCACGGCTCATTCGGCATGCGGTGTTGCCCGTGGGAAAGAACTTTGGCGAGGTGCCGGAGTAGAGTCACGTCGTTCCGGGGCGATGCGAAAGCATCGAACTCAGGTGCGCAATTGCGCACCTGAGAATCTCGAGATTCCGGGTCTGGCGCTTGCGCGCCAGCCCGGAATGACCGTGCGGAACTAGCCCGCCGGACCCGCATCCTCCAGGATCGGGCCGAACAGCTCCCAGCGTTCGCCGTTGAACTTCATCATCTGAAGCTGCTTGTTGACGCGGTAGTCGGTCGCCGAGGTGTTGGCCTTGATGCCGGGCAGGGCGATATCGCTGGTCACGTCCTTTAGCGACGCCGCCTGCTTCATGACATTTTCGCGCGTCAGGTTGTCGCCGCACTGCTGCAGCACGTGGGCCAGAAGCTGGGCGGTGCCGTAGCCGTAGGTGTTGAAGTTCGAATCCTTGTCGCCGTCCGGATAGTACTTCGCCATGAAGTCGAAATACTTCTTCAGGCCGGCATCGTCCTTCCAGGTCGGGTCGAGCGGATCCTTGCCGTAATTGACGCTGATCACACCCCTGGCGGCGTCGAGACCGGCAGGCTTCATCACCGCGCCGACCGAGGTGGCGTTGATGTCGACGATCTGCACCGGCTTCCAGCCGATCTCGCCGATCTTCTTGATCGCCTGCGCCGCCTGCTTCGGCGTGCTGGCGCTGAAGAACAGATCGGCGCCCGCATCCTTGATCTTGAGGATCTGCGAATCGACCGTCGGGTCCGAGACTTCGTAGGAGGACTCGTTGACGATCATTTTGGCGGCCTTGTCGCCGAGTCCGGCCTTGATGCCGTTCAGATAGTCCTTGCCGAGGTCGTCGTTCTGATAGAGCACGCCGACTTTGGCGTTTGGATATTCCTTCAGGATGTACTGGCCGTAGATGCGGCCTTCGACGAAATAGTTCGGGTTGTACCCCATCGTCCACGGAAAGTTCTTCGGGTCCGTGAACTTCGAGGCGCCTGTGGCCGCGAACAGCTGCGGCACCTTCTTGGAGTTGAGATACTTTTGCACGGCCGCATTCGATGGCGTGCCGATGATCTGGAAGGTCAAGAGCACCTCATCGCTCTCGACCAGCTTGCGCACCTGCTCCACCGCTTTCGGCGGCGAGTAAGCGTCGTCATACTGGATCAGGTTGATCTTGCGGCCGTTGATGCCGCCCTGGTCGTTGATCATCTTGAAATAGGCGGCCTGGGTCTTGCCGATCGACGCATAGGCCGACGCCGGTCCCGAGAACGGCACGGTCTGGCCGACTTTGATCTCGGTATCGCTGGCGCCCGGATCATATTTCTTCTGGGCATTGGCCGCCGGCATCGACAGCGCCAGGGTCAGCGCCGTTGCAGTGGCCAGATGCAGAATTCCATTCCTCATTCGCATTTCCTCAGTGTTTATTGCCGGTGATCAATCGGGTGCGCTTGTGCGCACCGAAGTCACCGCTGAGCGCGATACTGGAGGAGGCATTGTTGCAACGCAAGCTGGGCGTGCGCCCCTAGTTCGTAGCATGCGCGGCTTCGTAGCGACTTCGTAAGGTGGGCCAGCCCCGGCGGATGCGCGAAGCGCGTCCGCCGGGCGTGACCCACCCTCTGAAATCTCCGAGAGACTAACCCGCTGGACCCGCATCCTCCATGATCGGGCCGAACAGCTCCCAGCGCTCGCCGTTGAACTTCATCATCTGCATCTGCTTGTTGACGCGGTAGTCGTTCGGCCCGGTGTTGATCTTGATGCCGGGCAGCGCGAAGCTCGGGGTGAAGTCCTTGATGTTGGCGACCTGCTTCATGACGTTCTCACGCGACAGGTCGTCGCCGCACTGCTTCAGCACTTGCGTCAGCAATTCGGCGACTGAATAAGCATAAGTGTTGACGGTATTGAGCTTGTCACCTTCCGGAAAATACTTGTCCATGAAGGCAAAGAAGGCCTTCACGCCCGGATCGTCCTTCCACTGGGGATCACTGGGCTCCTTGCCGTATTGGGTGGAGATGATGCCCTTGGAGATCTCGAGGCCGGCCGGCTTCAGCGTCGCCGAGATCGGGCTCGCGTTGATGTCGAGAATGTGCACCGGTGTCCAGCCGAGCTCGGCGACCTTCTTGATCGCCTGTGCCGCGAATTTCGGCGTAGAGGCGTCGTAGAAAAGATCGGCGCCCAGCGACTTCAGTTTGACCACCTGCGAGTCCACCGTTGGATCGGTGACCTCGTAGGACACCTCGCCGACGATCATGCTGGCGGCCTTGTCGCCGAGCCCGCTCTTGAGGCCGGCAAGATAGTCGCGGCCCATGTCGTCGTTCTGATAGAGCACGCCGATCTTGGCGTTCGGATGCTCCTTGAGAATGTACTTGGCGTAGATGCGCCCCTCGGACACGTAGTTGGGATTATAGGCGATGGTCCAGGGATAGTTCTGCGGATCGTTAAAGCGCGCAGCGCCGGTCGAGGCCAGGAGCTGCGGGATCTTCTTACCGTTGAGATATTTTTGCACGGCGGCATTCGCGGCTGTGCCGATGATCTGGAAGGTGAACAGCACCTCGTCGCCTTCGACGAGCTTGCGCACCTGCTCGACCGTCTTCGGCGGCGAATAGGCGTCGTCATACTGGATCAGATTGATCTTGCGGCCGTTGATGCCGCCCTGATCGTTGATCATCTTGAAGTAGGCGGCCTGGGTCTTGCCGATATTGGCGTAGACGGAATAGGCCCCGGAGAACGGCACGGTCTGGCCGATCTTGATCTCGGTGTCACTCGCGCCCGTGTCGTATTTCTTCTGGGCGAGAGCTTGGTTGGCGGAGAACGCGAAGGCGAGTGCCGCCGTGGCAGTGATGAAGGCTCTGCGATTGTTCATGTGGGTTGTTCCTCCTGACGGAATTTCCGACCGACGGTCTTTTCCCGTTGATTGCCAACGGTCGCCATCGCTGTCGGAGATTGTGGAGGAAGGGCAGGCGACGCGCAAGGATCGCGGCGCCGCGCTATGGCGTCTCAGGTCAGGAACAACGCTAACAGCGCGAGCGCCGCCGGCAGCGCCTGCACCATCAGGATGCGCGTGCTGACGGTCGCCGCGCCATAAGCGCCGGCCACGATCACGCAGAGCAGGAAGAACGCCTTGATCTGGAAGGCGAAGGCCGGATTGCCGTGCACCAGCCCCCAGACCAGGCCTGCGGCCAGGAAGCCATTATAGAGCCCCTGGTTGGCGGCCAGCACCTTTGTGATTGCTGCCTTCTCCGGCGTGTTGCGGAAAACCTTCAAGCCCTGCGGCTTGTCCCAGAGAAACATCTCCAGGATCAGGAAGTAAGCGTGCAGTGCGGCGACCAGCGCCACCAGGATATTCGCGATCCAGATCAAGTTGAGCTCCCCCAGCGTCAGCTTTCGGGTGGACGTTAGCACGGCGGGCGTGGCAAGTGCGATGGCGTGTTTCGATGCCATGGTGCTGCAATGCCCGCGCGACCGACCAACCCACCTGTAAGCTTCGGCCTCGATCGGCTGGCGACGCCGATCGGGATTGCGCTGCTGGTCACCGACGCCGCGGGCGCCTTGCGCGCGCTCGACTGGGAGGATTACGAGCACCGCATGCGCGGGCTTTTGCGCCTGCACTACGGTGTGGTGGAGCTGAGTGACCAACTCGCGCCCGCGGCCATGCGGACCGCGCTGTCGGGCTATTTCGACGGCGACCTCGGCCAGCTCTCAGGCATCGCCTGGCGCATTGCCGGCACGCCGTTTCAGCAGAAGGTCTGGAATGCGTTGGCGCAAATCCCTGCCGGCACCACGATGAGTTATGGCGCGCTCGCTGCCAGGATCGACATGCCCAAGGCCATCCGCGCCGTCGGCCATGCCAACGGCTCCAACCCGATCAGCGTGGTGCTGCCTTGCCACCGCCTGATCGGCGCCGATGGTTCTCTGGTGAAGTATGGCGGCGGCCTCGAGCGCAAGCGCTGGCTGCTGCGGCATGAAGGCGTGGCGGTTTAGGTCTGCCCGCTCACGCCGCCGGCTGAACCGCCTTGTCGCCGGCCATCACGTGGGTCAGCGCGCTCTTGATCGCGGCCTGGCGCGTCGGCGCGCTGATCTGTGCGCCCAGGAGATCGGTGACGTAGAACACGTCGCGGGCGCGCTCGCCGAAGGTCGCGACATGGGCCGAGGCGATGTTGAGGTTGAGCTTCGAGATCGCGGTGGTCAGCTCGTAGAGCAGGCCCGGGCGGTCGAGACCGGACATCTCGATCACTGTGTAGCGGTCGGACCATTGGTTGTTGATGGTCACTTCCGGCTCGATCACGAACGGCCGCGCCTTGCCGCGCACGGTGCGCCGCGCCACCACTTCGGGCAGACGCAGCTTGCCTTCCAGCACGTCCTCGATCATCTCGCCGATACGGGTGGCGCGCCGTCCCTCGTCCTCGTCGCGGTCGTATTCCCTGGAGATCGAGATGGTGTCGAGCGCGCGACCGTCGGTCGTGGTGTAGATCTGGGCATCGACGATGTTGGCACCGGCCGAGGCACAGGCGCCTGCGATGATCGACAGCAGCCACGGATGGTCCGCGGCGAAGATGGTCAGCTCGGTGACGCCACGCACCTCGTCGAAGCCGACATTGATCGCGAGCTTGTGGCCGGCCTGCTCGCTGGCGCGGACAAAGCGCGCGTGGCGGATCTTGCGCGGCAGCTCGACCTTGAGCCAATAGGCCGGATAGTGCCGGCCGATATAGGCGTCGAGCTCTTCCGCCGGCCATTCCGCGAAGGCGTTGCGGAATTCGGCGTATGCGGCCGTGAGGCGCTTGCCGCGGTCAACCTCCGAGAAGCCGCCCGTCAGCACCGGTTCGGTCTCGTAGTACAGCGAGCGCAAGAGCTGCGCCTTCCAGCCGTTCCACACGCCCGGGCCGACGCCGCGGATGTCCGCGGTGGTCAGGATCGTCAAGAGCTTCATCTGCTCGACCGACTGCACCACGGCGGCGAAATTCTCGATGGTCTTGCGGTCGGAGAGATCGCGCGACTGCGCGACCGTGGACATCGTCAGATGCTCCTCGATCAGCCAGGCCACGAGCTCGGTGTCGGCCGGACTGAAGCCGAGCCGCGGGCAAAGCCGTCGCGCCACCTTGGCGCCGGCGATCGAGTGATCCTCGGGCCGGCCCTTGGCGACGTCGTGCAGCAGCGTCGCAATGTAGATCACGGAGCGATGCTCAGGCCGGATCTTGCGCATCAGGTCGCTCGCCACCGCGAATTCCTCGATGCCGCCGCGCTCGATGTCCTGGAGGAAGCCGACGCAGCGGATCAAATGCTCGTCGACGGTGTAGTGATGATACATGTTGAACTGCATCATCGAGACGATCTTGCCGAAGGCGCGGATGAAGTGGCCGAGCACGCCGGTCTCGTTCATCCGCCGCAGCACGATTTCCGCATTGTCGGATGTCAGGATCTCCATGAACAGCCGGTTGGCCTCGGGATTCTCGCGCATCTGCGCGTTGATCAGGCCGAGCGAGCGCGTTACGTCACGCATCGCGTCCGGGTGGAAGGCGAGATTGTTCTTCTGCGCCAGGCGGAAGATGCGGATCAAATTGACCGGATCGTGCTTGAAGACGTCGGGCGCGGCGACGTTGATGCGGTTGTTGTCGACGATGAAGTCGTCGCTGTCGGGCACCCGCCGCTTCACCGCGGTGGGGCGTAGCCGCGCCATCATCCGGCTCAGCACCGGCGCGGGCTTGGCCTGCTGGTCCTCGAGCTTGGCGCAGAGGATGGCGGTGAGATTGCCGACTTCCTTGGCGACCAGGAAGTAGTGCTTCATGAAGCGCTCGACGTCCTGCATGCCGGGATGCGAGGTGTAGCCGAGCCGGACCGCGATCTCACGCTGGAGGTCGAAGGAGAGGCGCTCTTCGGCGCGGCCGGAGTGGAAGTGAAGATTGCAGCGCACCGACCAGAGGAAGTCGGCGCAGCGGCGGAAGGTGCGGTATTCCTGCGCGTCGAATACGCCGCGGCCGACCAGCTCGTCGGTGTCGCTCACGCGGTAGACGTACTTCGCGATCCAGAACAGCGTGTGCAGGTCGCGCAGGGCACCCTTGCCGTCCTTGACGTTGGGTTCGACCAGATAACGCGATTGGCCGCCGCGGCGATGCCGCTCCTCACGCTCGGCGAGTTTCGCGGTGACGAATTCCGACGCGGTGCCTTGCACGACCTCCTTGTCGAAGCGGGCGACCAGCTCGTCATAGAGCGGCCGGTCTCCGGTGAGGAAGCGTGTCTCCAGGATCGCGGTACGGATCGTCATGTCGCCCCGCGCCTGCCGGATCGACTCGTCGACCGAGCGCGTGGCATGACCGACCTTCAGCCCCATGTCCCAGAGACAATAGAGGATGGCCTCGGCGACCTGCTCGCCCCAGGCGGTCTGCTTGTAGGGCAGAATGAAGAGCAGATCGATGTCGGACTCGGGAGCCATCAGGCCGCGGCCATAGCCGCCGGTCGCCACCACCGCCATGCGCTCGGCACCGCTCGGGATCGGCGAGCGGTAGAGATGGCGCGTTGCCGCCGAATACAGGATGCGGATGATCTCGTCCTGCACGTGGCACAGCCGCTCGGCGCAGCGCCGGCCGTGGCGATCCTTCAGCAGGATCGTCTGTGCCGCGGCGCGCGACGCAATCAGCTCGGCCTTGAGCAGTTGCGCCATGGCCGTGCGGAACGCGTCCTCGCGTCCCTGATGCTTCTCGGCAAGCGCATCGACCGCGGCGGTGATCCGCGCGGTGTCGAAGCGATCGTCCACCTCGGCCTTTTGCTCAGTCGCGACGCTGTCCATGTCTCACCGGATATAAGAGGCGGCAGGCGCTGTCACCCGCCATTCTCTCGCAATGGTCGTTCCATGCTGGAAAGGTGCGGCTTTGGGCAAAGCTGTTCTCAGCCGGCGCGCTTTCGAGGGATGGATTTTCTCGTTGACCTCTAGATATAACTCATTGAAAAACAATGAAGTTTTGAGGAGGCCGGGCATGACCAGGTTTACACGACGCATACTGCTGGCGGGAGCGGTCGCTCTTGCCGTGTCCCCCGCGGCGCGGGCGGCGGATCCGCTCAAGGAAATCCGTATCGACTGGGCGACCTATAATCCGGTGTCGATGGTCCTGAAGCAGAAGGGGCTCCTGGAAACGGAGTTCGCCAAGGACGGCATCACCGTCACCTGGGTGCAGTCGGCCGGCTCCAACAAAGCGCTCGAATTCCTCAATGCGGGCTCGATCGATTTCGGCTCGACCGCGGGCTCGGCGGCGCTGGTCGCGCGTATCAACGGCAACCCGATCAAGTCGATCTACGTCTATTCGCGGCCCGAATGGACGGCGTTGGTGACATCAAAGGATTCCAAGATCGCTGATGTGGCCGACCTCAAGGGCAAGCGCGCCGCGGTGACGCGCGGCACCGATCCGCACATCTTCCTGGTGCGCGCATTGCTTGGCGCAGGTCTCACCGAAAAGAACATCACCCCGGTGCTGCTCCAGCACGCCGACGGCAAGACCGCGCTGATCCGCGGCGACGTCGATGCGTGGGCCGGGCTCGATCCGATGATGGCGCAGGCCGAGGTCGAGGACGGCGCGAAACTGTTCTACCGCAAGGCCGACGCCAACACTTGGGGCATCCTCAATGTGCGCGAGCAGTTTTTGAAAGACTATCCTGACGCCGCGCGCCGCGTGCTCGCGGTGTACGAAGAGGCGCGCAAATATTCGCTGGCGAATTACGACGAGCTCAAGAAGACCTTCATCGCCGTGACCAAGCTGCCGGAGCCTGTCGTCGACAAGCAGCTCAAGGAGCGCACTGAGCTGACCCACAGCCGCATCGGCGCGCCCCAGCGCGAATCGATCCTCGCCGCGGGCCTCGCCCTGCAACAGGCCGGCGTCGTCGATGCCAAGGTCGATGTGAAGGCAACGCTCGACGCTCTGATCGACGACCAGGTTCCGCTGCCGACGAATTGAAGGCAGGTGCGCGGCAAACTCGGTCGTCGTCCCGGATCTGCGCTCCGCTTCGCTGCGCTTGTCCGGGACGACGCCAAGAGTGCCGCGCGCCCTTGCAATCCCCGATCAGACGCGCTTCCTACGGCCATGATCTCCGACGCGCCAGTGCTGCAACAATCTTCGGAACCGGCCGAGAGCGCCGCGCCCTCGCGGCTGTCGCGCTATGCGGGGCCGACGCTGGGATTGCTGTTGCCACTGACCCTCGCGCTCGGTTGGGAGTTCCTGGTCTGGCGCGGCTGGTCCAACGGCCGGCTGGTGCCGCCGCCCTCGCGCGTGTTCGCCACCATCGCTGATCTTGCCCGCTCCGGCGAACTGGGCCGTCACATCGCCGCGACACTGTGGCGCGTCGGCCTTGGCTTTGCGTTCGGCGTGGTCGCGGGCACCTTGCTCGGCGCCATATCCGGCTATTGGTCGCTGGCGCGGCGGCTGCTCGATCCGACCGTACAGGCGCTGCGTGCAATTCCATCGCTGGCCTGGGTGCCACTGTTCATCCTCTGGCTCGGCATCTTCGAGACCTCGAAGATCGCGCTGATCGCGGTCGGCGTGTTCTTCCCGGTCTATCTCGGCGTGATGGGCGCGATCCTCATCGTCGATCGCAAGATCGTCGAGGTCGGTCGCACCTTCCGTCTCTCCGGACCTGCCATGATCCGCCGTATCCTGCTGCCCGCGGTGCTGCCGGCCTATGTCGTGTCGTTGCGCGTCGGTCTTGGTCTGGGCTGGATGTTCGTGGTGGCGGCCGAGCTGATCGGCGCGTCTGAAGGCCTCGGCTACCTCCTGCTCGACGGTCAGCAGCTCGGCAAGCCCGCGCAGATCCTCGCCGCCATCGTGATCTTCGCGATCCTCGGCAAGCTCACGGATTGGCTGATCGAGATCGCGGCCGCGCCCTTCCTGCGCTGGCAGGACGCCTTCGGGCGTACGACGGGAGCATAAGGCGATGCTGGCGCTCGACCGGGTCAGCAAGACCTATCCCAACGGCGTGCAGGCGCTGGCGCGCTTTTCCGCCGAGATCAGGCAAGGCGAGATCGTCGCCATCATCGGCGGCTCGGGCTGCGGCAAGTCCACGCTGCTGCGCGCCATCGCGGGGCTCGACCGCGCAAGCTCGGGCACGGTGACGCTCGACAACGAGCCGATCGCCTCGCCGCATGCCAAGATCGGCATCATCTTCCAGGAGCCGAGGCTGCTGCCCTGGCTCAGCGTCGCCGACAATATCGGCTTTGGTCTTGCCGACGGGCCCGCGACCGAGCGGCGTGAAAAGGTGGCGCGTGCGCTCGAGCGTGTCGGGCTCGCCGAGAAAGCGCAGGCCTGGCCGCGCGAGCTCTCGGGCGGGCAGGCACAGCGCGTCGCGATCGCCCGCGCCCTGGTGCCGCAGCCCGAGGTGCTCTTGCTCGACGAGCCGTTCTCGGCGCTCGATGCCTTCACCCGCAGGGACCTCCAGGATCATCTGCTCGATCTCTGGGCCGACACGCGGCCGACGCTCATCCTCGTCACGCATGACGTCGACGAGGCCGTGGTGCTGGCCGACCGGGTGCTGGTGATGCGGCCGCGGCCGGGCCGGCTGTTCGACCAGATCGAGATCAATCTCGGCCGGCCACGCGACCGCAATTCGCCGCTGTTCGAGAATTTCAAGCGAAGTGTGCTGACGTCACTCGACCGTTCGCTCGCCCGCAGCGTGCCCGACCGTGACGCAACCCAGGGTCCCGGTCAGGCCATGTGGTGGTGACAATTTCTCTCTGAGCCGGTACATCGCAATCCGGTACTTCGCAGAGACGATTTTCCCGGGAGAGACAAAATGGACGCCGCAGCACTGCGCCAGATGCAGGCCCCGATCAAGGAGCGCTACAAGACCGACCCCAAGACCGCGATGATCACGTTGAAGGCCAAGGGCTCGACCGATAGCGAGGGCATCGCCTGCAAGGTCGAGACCGGCCGCGCCATTGCAATGGCCGGCCTGCATCCCGCGACCGGCGGCTCCGGCCTCGAGCTCTGCTCCGGCGACATGCTGCTGGAGGCGCTGGTCGCCTGCGCCGGCGTCACGCTGAAATCGGTCGCGACCGCGATCGAGGTGCCCTTGAAGACCGGCAACGTCTACGCCGAGGGCGATCTCGATTTCCGCGGCACGCTCGGCGTCGACAAGGAGACGCCGGTCGGCTTCGCTGAGATTCGTCTGCGCTTCGACGTCGACACCGATGCGCCGCAAGACAAGCTCGACCTGCTGCTCAAGCTCACCGAGCGCTATTGCGTGGTCTATCAGACCATCAAGAACGGGCCGAAGGTCTCGGTCTCGATGCAGCGGATGTGACTGCGAGGTCGCAAGGCCAACAATCGATGTCGTCCCGGCCTAGTGCGCAATTGCGCACGGGGGCCGGGACCCATGACCCCGATGCTGATTGTCTTGCGATACTGACAACCACGATTCGTCCAACACAGCGCAGCCTGTGGTTATGGGTCCCGGCCTTCGCCGGGACGACAAAACAAAAATGTCCCCCGAGCTCCACTTCATCCTCATCCTCCTGCTGCGCATGGCGATCGCGGCGGCGTTCGTCGTGACGGCGTCGATCATCACCGAGCGCTCAGGGCCGGTGATCGGTGCGCTGGTCGCGACCTTGCCGGTTTCGGCCGGACCATCCTACGTCTTCCTCGCGCTCGACCACAATGCCGCCTTCATCGCGCAGGGCGCACTGTCGAGCTTGCCGGTCAATGCAGCGACGATCTTCATGTGCGTTGCCTATGTGGTCTTGGCACAGCGGCGCAGCCTGCTGGTGAGTTGCGGAAGCGCGGTCGCGGTCTGGATCGTGTTCGCCTCGATCATCAAGCAGTTCGACTGGTCGCTCACCGCCGGGCTCGCAGCCAATCTGATCGCGTTCGGCATCTGCATTCCGCTGCTCGCGGGCTATCGCTACGTGAGGATGCCACTGGTGACGCGGCGCTGGTACGACGTGCCGATGCGGGCCGCGCTGGTCGCGACCCTCGTCGCCATCGTCGTCTCGACCTCGGGCTGGGTCGGTCCCCGGATCAGCGGCATCATCGCGCTGTATCCGGTTGTGTTCTCCAGCATCATGTTGATCCTGCATCCACGCATCGGCGGTCCGCCGACCGCCGCGGTGCTCGCCAATTCGGCCTGGGGCCTGCTCGGATTCGGAATGGCGATCGCGGTGTTGCACGTTGCGGTCGTGTGGTTCGGCTCCGCCCCCGGTCTTGGGCTTGCACTCGCCACGTGCATCGTTTGGAATCTTACGCTGTGGGGGATCGGGCGGCGTACGCTGCACAAGGCGCGATAAGCACCGTGACACTACGGATAGCGCAATATCGAGTCGCGAACGGCCTCCTTCGGTGAAACCCGTTTGCGCCAACAGCGCGTCCATGTTCCGCAACGCGTTGAACAACAAGTCTCATTTCAAGTGACGCGATCGCGGCTGCCGCGTGCGAGAGAACGTTCGTGCAGCGCCAAGTTGCTCCTTTTGCCTGTCGATCTCCAAAAATCCGTTAGAACTTTATTCGACTTTTTCCCGTACGACTGACCTTGCGTACCCGCCTCGGTCTTCGCCATGCGACTTTTACCGGCGGAATTGTCGATTGGAATTCGGCACGTGTTGCCGCCGTCACGTCCCGTGATCCTCGTTACGCCATTTCATAATTTGGAGATTCCCATGTTTGGCCGCAAGTCCCGCAACGACGCGGATGCTAAGCTCGCTGCCATCGGCCGCTCGCAGGCCATGATCGAGTTTGCCATAGATGGCACGATCCTGAGCGCCAACCAGAATTTCTTGAACGCCCTCGGCTACTCCCTCGACGAGATCAAGGGAAAGAAGCATGCCATGTTCATGCCGGCCGATCAGCGCGAGAGCGCCGAGTACAAGGCGTTCTGGGCTGCATTGAACCGTGGCGAGTATCAGGCACGCGAGTTCAAGCGGATCGCGAAGGGCGGCCGTGAGGTCTGGATCGAAGCATCCTACAATCCGGTGCTCGACGGCAACGGCAAGACGGTGATGGTCGCAAAGATTGCGACCGACATCACCGAGAAGAGGATCCGGAGCATGACGGACGCGTCGAAGATCGCCGCCATCAGCCGGGCCCAGGCCGTGATCGAGTTCAAGCTCGACGGCACCATTGTCACCGCCAACGAGAATTTCTGCAACGCGCTCGGCTATTCGCTGACCGAGATCCAAGGCAAGCATCACAGCCTCTTCGTGCCACAGGCCGAGCGCGACGGCACGGCCTATCGCGAGTTCTGGGCCGCGCTCAACCGTGGCGAATACCAGGCCGGCGAGTTCAAGCGCATCGGCAAGGGCGGTCGTGAGGTCTGGATCCTCGCCTCCTACAATCCGCTCCTCGATGAGAACGGCAAACCCTTCGGCGTCGCCAAATTCGCGACCGACGTCACGGCGGAGAAGCTGAAGAATGCCGACCTTGCCGGCCAGATCTCGGCGATCGAGAAGGCGCAGGCGGTGATCGAGTTCAACATGGACGGCACGATCATCACCGCTAACGCCAATTTCCTCGGCGCCCTCGGCTATTCGCTGGCTGAGATCAAGGGCAAGCACCACAGCATGTTCGTGGAGCCGTCGGAGCGCGATGGCAATGGCTATCGCGAGTTCTGGGCGGCCCTCAACCGCGGTCAGTACCAGGCGGCCGAATACAAGCGTATCGGCAAGGGCGGCAAGGAGGTCTACATCCAGGCCTCGTACAACCCGATCATGGATCTCAACGGCAAGCCGTTCAAGGTCGTGAAATATGCGACCGACGTCACGAAGCAGGTGCTGGTCCGCATGGGCAACGAGCGCGTCCGCGGTATGATGGAATCGGTCGCCGCCGGATCGGAGGAGCTGAACGCGTCGGTGCGGGAGATCTCCGAGGCCATGACCAAATCGCGCGAGACCGCGATGAGCGCGGTGGAGCAGGTCGCGTCCGCCGACGCCCAGGCGCAGCGCCTCACTGAAGCGGCGCTGGCGATGAGCGGGATCGTCGAGCTCATCAACAACATCACCGGGCAGATCAACCTCCTGGCACTTAACGCCACCATTGAATCCGCCCGCGCCGGCGAAGCCGGTCGGGGCTTTGCGGTGGTCGCATCGGAGGTCAAGAGCCTCGCGAACCAGGCCAAGCAGGCCACTGACAAGATCGGCGCGGAGATCGGCAGCCTCAACGGCATCTCCGGCGACGTCGTCAGCGCGCTCGGTTCGATCAAGCAGGCGATCACCAGCGTCAGCGAATATGTGACGTCGACCGCCGCCGCCGTCGAGGAGCAGAGCACGGTCACGAACGAGATGTCGAATAGCATGCAGCGCGCGGCAGCCGAGGCAGCGGCGATCGCGGCAAGGACGTAACGCGCCTAGAACCGTAGGAGGTCCCACGGCACCTCATTCCTTCGGCAGCTTGGCCTTCAAGGCATACAGCGCATCGAGCGCTTCGCGTGGCGACATCTCGTCCGGATGCAGCGCCTTCACCGCGGCCATCAGCAGTTCGGCCTCGCTCGGCGGCGCGGCTTCTGCGGCGGCGCGTGAGGGCACTGCGAACAGCGGCAGATCGTCGGCGAGCGCGCGCGCGGTCTGACCGCGGTCCTGGGCTTCCAGCTTCGCCAGCACCGATTTGGCGCGCGTGATCACGGCGGGCGGCAGGCCTGCGAGCTTGGCGACCTGGATGCCGTAGGAGCGATCGGCCGAACCCGGCAACACCTCGTGCAGGAATACGACGTTGCCCTGCCATTCCTTCACCCGCACGGTCGCGTTGAACATCCGTGGCAGCTTTGCGGAGAGCGCCGTCAGCTCGTGATAATGCGTCGCGAACAGCGTGCGGCAACGGTTGCTCTCGTGCAGGTGCTCGATCGCGGCCCAGGCGATCGAGAGGCCGTCGAAGGTGGCGGTGCCGCGGCCAATTTCATCGAGGATCACAAGCGCGCGCTCGCTGGCCTGGTTGAGGATCGCGGCGGTCTCGACCATCTCGACCATGAAGGTGGAACGGCCGCGGGCGAGATCGTCGGCGGCGCCGACACGCGAGAACAGGCGATCGATGATGCCGATCCGCGCGCGTGTCGCCGGCACGAAACTTCCGATTTGAGCAAGAAGAGCAATCAGCGCGTTCTGGCGCAGGAAGGTCGATTTACCGGCCATGTTCGGACCGGTCAGCAACCAGAGCTGGCCGGATTTTTGCGCGGGGCCCGGCGAGAGGTCGCAGGCATTGGCGATGAACGGCTCGCCATTGCGCTTCAAGGCCTGCTCGACGACGGGATGGCGGCCGGCTTCGATGGCGAAGCCGAGTGAGGGGTCCACCTCGGGCCGCACATAGTTCTCGTCGATCGCCAGCTTGGCCAGCGAGGTCGCGACGTCGAGCAGCGCAAAGGCGTGGGCCGCGGCGCGCAGCTCCTCGCTGATTGCCAAAGCCTTGGCGCAGAGCCGCTCGAAAATTTCGAGCTCGAGCCCGAGTGCGCGGTCGCCGGCATTGGCGATCTTGGCTTCAATCTCCCCGAGTTCCGAGGTGGTGAAGCGGACCTGGCCGGCCAGCGTCTGGCGGTGGATGAAAGTCGCGTTCAGCGGCGCCGACATCAGCTTGTCGCCGTTCTGCGCGGTGACCTCGACGAAATAGCCGAGCACGTTGTTGTGCCGGATTTTGAGACCCTTCACACCCGTGTTGTCGGCGTAGCGCGCCTGCATCGAGGCCACCACCAGGCGCGAGGCGTCGCGCAGGTTTCGCGTTTCGTCCAGCGCAGGCTCATAGCCCTGGCGAACGAACCCGCCGTCGCGCTTGATCAGCGGCAGCTGATCGTCGAGCGCCCTGGCGAATTCCGCCGCGAGCTCGCGCGATGGCCTTTGCAGCGCCGCCATCACCACGACGATCTCCTGCGGCGGCTGGTCGAGTTCGCCAAGCCGCGTCAGCACCTGGTCGGCGGCGACGATGCCGTCGCGCAGACCGGCGAGGTCACGCGGCCCGCCGCGGCCGACGGATATACGGGCCAGCGCCCGCGACATGTCCGGGGCGCCGCGCAGGATGCTGCGGATGTCCTCACGCGCGGCCGAGTCGGCAACGAAGCTGCCGACGGCATCGAGCCGCCGCGCAATCGCCGCCGCATCGGTCAGCGGCGCGGCAAGCCGCTGCGCCAGCAGGCGCGAGCCGGCCGAGGTCACCGTGCAGTCGATCGCATCGAGCAGCGAGCCGCGGCGCTCGCCGGCCAGCGTCCGCGTCAGCTCGAGATTGGCGCGCGTCGCCGGATCGATCGCCATGGTCGCACCCGAGGCCTCGCGCGCGGGCGGCGACAGCGGCGGATGCTTGCCGACCTGGGTGCGGTCCACATAGGTGACGGCGGCGGCGGCGGCAGTGGCTTCCAGCCGCGTGAGCTGAGAGAGTCCGTCCATGGTCGCGACTGCAAAATAGTCGCACAGCCGCTTCTCGGCGGTGGCGCCGTCGAAGACGTCGCGGGTCAGCGGCGTCACCGCCGGCAGCTCGCGCAGGGTCTGTCCGAGCTCGCTATCGTTATAGAGCGCGTCGGTGACGATCACCTCGTTCGGATTGATGCGCGCCAGCGTCGCGGCGAGTTCGCCGCCCGAACATTCCATCACCGTGAATTCGGCGGTCGAGATGTCGATCCAGGCGAGGCCAAAGCGGTCACCGCCCGCCGATGAGCGCGCGCGCGCGAGCGCCAGCAGGTAATTGTTGGCGCGCGCGTCGAGCAGCGTGTCCTCGGTCAGCGTGCCCGGCGTGACCAGCCGCACCACGCCGCGGCGCACGACGCTCTTGTTGCCGCGCGCCCTGGCGGCGGCGGGATCCTCGGTCTGCTCGCACACCGCGACCCGGTGGCCGGCGGTAATCAGCCGGTGCAAATAATCCTCCGAGCGCTCGACCGGCACGCCGCACATCGGGATATCGGCGCCCTGATGCTTGCCGCGCTTGGTCAGGACGATGCCGAGTGTCCTGGAGGCGATCTCGGCGTCCTCGAAGAACAGCTCGTAAAAGTCGCCCATCCGGTAGAACAGCAGGAGGCCCTGATGCGCCGCCTTGATTTCAAGGTACTGTTCCATCATCGGCGTGACGCGCGCGGCAGCTTCCGCCTGCGGCGCGGGCGCTTCGTCGGGGGGCGGCATAGGGATCGGCTGTTGCATCGTCATGGGCGGCGCAACCTACAAAATTTCACCCCGCGCTCCTATCGCTTTGGGCGGGGAGGGGAGGTTTTCCACGTTGTCCGCACCGCGGCATGCGCAACTCGCGTGCGCACCCCCAGGAACACGCGCGTATCGGTCAATTGACCTGCCGCGGGCGCCCTCCTAAAACTCCGTCGACATTGAAGAATTTAGGCCGGATCGCGGCATTCAGGGAGAATAACGATGCGTGACGTCTTTATCTGCGATGCCGTGCGGACCCCGATCGGCCGTTTCGGCGGCTCGCTCGCCAAGGTGCGTGCCGACGACCTTGCGGCGGCCCCGATCAAGGCGCTGATGGCCAAGCATCCCAATCTCGATTGGGCAGAGGTTGACGAGGTCTTCTTCGGCTGTGCCAACCAGGCCGGCGAGGACAACCGCAACGTGGCACGCATGGCGCTCCTGCTGGCGGGCCTGCCGGATTCGGTGCCGGGCCAGACCCTGAACCGGCTCTGTGCCTCCGGTCTCGATGCGGTCGGTGCCGCCGGCCGCGCCATCCGTTCCGGCGAGATCGAGCTTGCGATTGCCGGCGGCGTCGAATCCATGACGCGCGCGCCCTTCGTGATGGGCAAGGCGCAGGAAGCGTTCTCGCGCTCGGCTGAGATATTCGACACCACGATCGGCTGGCGATTCATCAATCCGCTGCTGAAGGCGCAGTATGGCGTCGACGCGATGCCCGAGACCGGCGAGAACGTCGCCGAGGAATTCCAGGTCTCGCGCGCCGATCAGGACGCCTTCGCAATCCGCTCGCAGCAGCGCGCGGGCGCCGCGATCGCGGCCGGCTATTTCGCCGAAGAGATCATCCCGATCACCATTCCCGGCGGCAAGGCCGGCCCTGTTACCGTCGACAAGGACGAGCATCCGCGTCCCGAGACCACGCTGGAAGCGCTGACGAAGCTCAGGCCGATCGTGCGCAATCCCGGCACGGTGACCGCCGGCAACGCCTCCGGCGTCAATGACGGCGCCGCCGCGATGATCCTGGCGTCCGAGGCCGCCGTGAAGAAGCACGGCCTGACGCCGCGCGCGCGCATCCTCGGCCTCGCGTCGGCCGGCGTGCCGCCGCGCATCATGGGCATCGGTCCGGTGCCGGCCACCCGCAAGCTGATGGAGCGTCTCGGCAAGAAAATCAGCGATTTCGACCTGATCGAGCTCAACGAAGCCTTTGCCTCGCAGGGTATCGCCTGCATGCGCCAGCTCGGCGTTGCCGACGATGCCGATTTCGTCAATCCGCACGGCGGCGCGATCGCACTCGGTCATCCCCTCGGCATGAGCGGCGCGCGCCTCGCGCTCACCGCCGTGCACGGCATGGAAAAGCGCGGCGGCAAGCTGGCGCTCGCCACCATGTGCGTCGGCGTCGGTCAGGGCGTTGCCGTCGCGATCGAGAAGCTGAATTGACCGGACGCCCCAGACTCGTCATGCCCGGGCTTGTCCCGGGCATCCACGTTCTTGGTGCCGCGAGAAGAAGGTCGTGGATGGCCGGACAAGCCCGGCCATGACGCAAGGTGAGGGAGCATCCCATGATCATTGCGGGCGAGCAGGACGTCACGGCGGCGGCATTGGCGGTGATGGAGCAGACATCCGATCCCCGGCTGCGCCAGATCATGGTCTCTCTGGTCAAGCATCTGCACGGTTTTGTTCGCGACGTTCGCCTGACCGAGAAGGAATTCCGCGACGCCACGGCTGTCATCGCCGAGCTCGGCAAGCTCTCGACCGATACGCATAACGAGGTCGTGCTGATGGCAGGCTCACTCGGCGTCTCGCCGCTGGTATGCCTGCTGAACAATGGCGATGAGGGCAACACGGAAACCGACCAGTCGCTGCTCGGACCGTTCTGGCGGCTGAACTCGCCGCGGGTGGAAAATGGCGGATCGATCGTCCGCTCCGAGACGCCGGGGGCGCCGCTGTTCGTCAACGGCCGCGTCGTAGACAAGGACGGCCGTCCCGTCGCCGGCGCCGAGGTCGACGTCTGGCACGCCTCGCCGGTTGGTCTCTATGAAAACCAGGACCCCGAGCAGGCCGACATGAACCTGCGCGGCAAGTTTACGACCGACCAGGACGGAGCCTTCTCTTTCCGCTCCGTGATGATGGTCGGCTATCCCATTCCGGCCGACGGCGTGGTCGGCCGGCTCCTGGAGGCGCAGAGCCGGCATCCCTATCGTCCCGCGCACCTGCACGCCCTGGTCTTTAAGCCCGGATTCAAGGTGTTGATCTCGCAGGTCTACGACCCCGCCGATCCGCATATCGACAGCGATGTGCAGTTCGGCGTGACGAAGGCCCTGATCGGCAAGTTCCTGCGCCATGACACGCCACATCCGACCGAGCGCGACGTCGCGACGCCCTGGTATTCGCTCGACCATGTGTACCGGCTCGAAGCCGGTGAGGCCGTCCTGCCGCGTCCGCCGATCAAATAGGGCTCAAAGCCGCTTCCCCCAATTAGTTATATCCTATAATGATTGGCGGAAGCGTTGACCGGTCGAAAAAGGACCGGGGAGGAGTTCGCCAATGACATTCATCTATCCCGTCGACAGCAACACGGCGCATCCGTTGCCGCTGTCGGCCGAGTACAAGAGCTCGATCAAGCGCGCGCCGAACAAGCCCTTGATCCCGATGCGCCATACGCTGTCGGAGCTGACCGGCCCGGTCTACGGCCACGAGACCGTGCGCGAGGGCGACAGTGACCTCACCACCCAACACACCGGCGAGCCGCTCGGCGAACGCATCATCGTGCACGGCCATGTGCGCGATGAAGACGGCCGCGGCGTGCCGAACTCGCTGGTCGAGATCTGGCAGGCCAATTCCTGCGGCCGTTACGTTCACGTCCGCGACCAGCATCCGGCTCCGCTCGATCCGAACTTTACGGGCGCCGGCCGCACCGTGAGCGACGCCTCTGGTTACTATCGCTTTGTCACGATCAAGCCTGGCGCCTATCCCTGGGGCAACCATCATAACGCCTGGCGTCCCGCACACATCCACCTCTCGGTGTTCGGCCATTCCTTCGTCACGCGCCTCGTGACGCAGATGTACTTCCCGGCCGATCCGCTGTTCCCGTTCGATCCGATCTTCAATTCGGTGCCGGACGAGAAGGCGCGGGCGCGGATGGTGTCGTCGTTCGATCTCGAGAACACTCAGCCCGAATGGGCGCTGTGCTACCGCTTTGACGTCGTGCTGCGCGGCAAGAACGCCACCCCTATGGAGAACCATTAAGTGCAGGACAATGGGATCACGCCGTCACAGACTGTCGGCCCGTTCTTCAAATACGGCCTGACGCCGACTGGCGAGTATGCCTGGAACGATGCGTTCACCAACTCGACCCTGACGCCCGACGTCACCGGCGATCGCGTCCGGATCGAGGGCCGCGTGTTCGACGGCGATGGCGTCGTTGTGCCCGATGTCATGCTGGAGATCTGGCAGGCCGACGCGCAGGGGCGCTTCGCCGATCCGCAGGACAAGCGCGCGCTGCCGAATGCGAGCTTCCGTGGCTTTGCCCGCTGCGGCACCGACAAGGACGGCAATTATTCCTTCGAAACCATCAAGCCGGGCGTGGTGCCCGATCCCGACGGCAAGCCGCAGGCACCGCATATCCTGCTTGCGGTGTTTGGTCGCGGCATGCTGCGGCATCTCTATACCCGCATCTATTTCAGCGACGAGGCCGGTAATGCCGCCGATCCCGTGCTGGCGGTGGTGCCCGCCGACCGTCGCGCTACGCTGACGGCCGTGCGCGAGGCCGGCAAGCCGGTGTACCGGCTCGACCTGCGGCTTCAGGGCGACAACGAGACGGTGTTTTTCGACGTGTGAGCCCAGCCTCGTCCCGGACAGGCGGAGCGCCGATCCGGGACGACAGCGGAGGACGGGCCTGATTTCGCTGCCCGAAACCGTTCACCTGACGCCGTTTCCCGTAGTTTTTCGGAGTTCGCGCGATGCAATTTCCGCGCGATGCAATCCCGTGTTTACCGTAATCCTTTAGGGTCCGTTGGATTCGGCGCCGCCCCATTGGATTGTTCCATGAAAATTCGCCTTTCGCTTTCTTCCGCAATCATTGCTTTCGGCGTCGTTCTGGCCCTCGGCTTCACCGCCGTGGTCTCCACCAGCCTCTACGCCTTGAAAGAGCTCAAGGTCGGCGGTCCGCTCTATTCCGACATCAAGCTGGGCAACGATCTCATCGCCGACATCCTGCCGCCGCCGGAATATGTGATCGAGGCCTATCTTGAGGCCACTCTCGCCATGCGCGAGCCCGACCAGCTGGCGGCCCATGGCGAACGCCTGGTCCAGCTCCGCAAGGATTACGACGAGCGCAAGGCATTCTGGGTCGCCTCCAGCCTCTCGGCCGACCTGAAGACGGCCCTGGTGTCGAAATCCGACGGCGAGGTGCAGAAGTTCTGGAAGCTGTTGTCCGACCAGCTCCTCCCCGCCCTCAAGGCCAAGGACCCGGTCGCCTCCGAGCGCGCCTACGCGCAGCTCAAGGACGCCTACACCGCGCATCGCGCCGTCATCGACAGCATCGTCGAGAGCGCCAACAAGCAGAATGCCGACATGGAGAAGCTGGCCGCGGACCGCGACAGCTCCATGCTTTATATCCTCCTCGGCGTTTCCGCCGCCGTCCTCGCCTTCACTGCGGTGGGCCTGCTCGGCGTCGCCCTCGGCGTGGTGCGCCCGATCGTGCGCATGACGAGCGCCATGCAAAAGCTCGCGACCGGCGATCTCGCCGCTGACATTCCTTTCGCGCACCGGCGGGACGAGGTCGGCTCGATGGCGGGCGCGCTCCTGGTGTTCAAGCAAGCGGCGGTCGAGAATTCCCGCCTGCGCGAGGAGCAATTGCAGAAGGATCAGGAGGCGGCGCTCGCCAAGCGCGGGGCCCTGCACCAGATGGCTGAAACCGTCGAGCGCGAGACCGGCCGCTCGGTCGACACCGCGAGCGCGGCGACGCAAGGCGTGGAGCGTGCCGCCTCCAGTCTGTCCGAGATCGCAAAGTCGCTCTCGACACAGTCGCAGGCGGTCGCAGCCGCGTCCACCCAGGCCCTCGGCAGCTCGCAGACCGTCTCGGCCGCAGCTGAAGAACTCAGTGCTTCGATCCGAGAGATCGCAACCCAGGTCGCGCGGACCAGCACGGTTACGAAGTCCGCGGTCGCCGGTCGTGAACAGGCGCGCTCGACCATCCAGGCGCTGGCCGGATCGGTGAAGAAGATCGCCGAGGTCTCCGACCTCATCGGCGGCATCGCCGGCCAGACCAATCTGCTGGCACTCAACGCCACGATCGAGGCGGCGCGCGCCGGGGAAGCCGGCCGTGGCTTCGCGGTGGTCGCCGCCGAAGTGAAATCCCTCTCCGACCAGACCGCCAAATCCACCGAGGAGATCGCGCGGCTGATTGCCGAGATCCAGGCCTCAACCCAGGCCGCGGTCGATGCCGTCGAAACCATGGGCGGCCACATCGTCGAGATCGACGGCGTCGCCACCTCGGTTGCCGCGGCGATGGAAGAGCAGGACGCCGCGACCCGCGAGATCACGCGGTCGATCTCCGAATCGGCCTCCGCGGCCAAGGAGGTCTCGGCCAAGATCGGTGATGTCAGCCGCGACGCCGCCTCCGTGAACGAGCGCGCCGCCGAGGTCAGGCAGGCGATCGCCGGCATGGCGGCCAATCTCGAACAGCTCCGGTCGGTTGTCGTCAGGACCGTGCGCGACTCGACCGCTGCGGCTTGATTCGGCTGCTGAGGCCGCTGGCGCCCGGCAGCGCGGTTGTGCAGAATGGAGCAACGCGACGGGGGTCGGGCGCTCATGACAGATATACGATTGCCGGAGGTGGCGGACGCGGCAAATCTCACCGCGGCGCTGCGCAAGGCCGGCGCATTGGACGCCGGTGCCGTGCGCGAGGTCAAGGTACTGCATGAGCGCGACACGGTCGTGTCGCATATCACCCGACTCGGCCTGCGCTATGTCGGGGAATCCGCCGGGTCGCCGCAGTCACTGATTCTCAAGACGCCGCATGCTGCGTTCGCCAAGCCGCTGGCAAATGCCGGTCGCCACGAGGTGGCCTACTACACACAGCTTGCACCCAGAATGCCCGCGCAGTTGGTGCCGCGCTGCTTTGACGGGAACTTCGACGAGGAGAGCCTCGCCTGGCATCTCCTGCTGGAGGATCTCACCGATAGCCACGAGATCGCGACCCAATGGCCGCTGCCGCCATCGCGCGGTCAGGCGATGGCCATCGTCGCCGTGCTCGCGCGCTGGCATGCGGCGTGGTGGGACCATGCTGGTCTCGGCGAGACCGCCGGGGTCTGGGCGAGCACCGACGATACGGCCGAGCATATGGAAACGTTCGCATCCCATTACGACCGGTTCGCCGATCAGCTCGGCGATCGTCTCAGTGAAGAGCGCCGCACGCTCTACCGCCGCTTCATCGATCAGTCCGACAGGATGTCATTGCGCTACCACTCGCACCGTCACCTCACCGTCACCCATGGCGATGCCCATATCTGGAATTTTCTGCTGCCGCGTGCCGGCGTGTCCGACACTGTCCGCATCTTCGACTTCGACCTGTGGGATATCAACGTGCCGACCCACGACCTCGCCTACATGATGGCGCTGCACTGGTATCCGGAACGCCGGCAGGCGTTCGAACGCCTTCTGCTCAACCATTACCACGACACGCTGATCGCGCACGGCGTCAGCGGCTATACGCGCGGCGCGCTCGATCGGGATTATCGCTGGTCGGTGCTCTGGCACATCACCAAGCCGGTCCGACAATGGAGCATCAACATCCCGCCTGTGATCTGGTGGAATAATCTGGAACGGGTGATGATGGCGGTCGAAGATCTGGGCTGCGAGGAGTTGTTGGGGTAGGGACGCGCAACACCTTCGCCGGGACGACGGTATCACTCCATCACCGCATGTTCCGGCCCGGCCGCCTGCTTGCGCAGGGTGGCCTTGGTCGAGCCGATCAGCAGGGCGAGCGGGATGGTGCAGAGGATGAAGAACATCACCAGCTCGTAGTCGTGCGCGAAGGCGATGATCTGCGCCTGCACGCTGACCATGCGATCGGCCATGGCGCGGCCGGCGTCGGTCGAGAGATTGATCATGCCGCTGACGCTGGGCATCTGGAGCGCATGGTTGAACGGGTTGATGTGCTCGGACAGGATCGCGTAGGTCCGCCGCGTGCCCTGTGTCAGCTGGGCGATGACGACGGAAATGCCCACCGAGCTCGCGACGTTGCGCATCAGGGTCAGCATCGCGGTGCCGTCGGTGCGCAGCTCATTCGACAAGGTCAGGAACGCCACCGTCGATAGCGGCACGAAGACGAGGCCGAAGCCGAAGCCCTGGATGACACTGACGGTCACGATCTCCGGCACCTGGGTCAAATCGGTCCAGCCGGTCATCTGGAACAGCGAGCCCGCGGTCAGCGTCAGGCCCGTGATGATCAGCGTGCGGGCCTCGACATAACGCATCATGCGGCCGACCAGCATCATGGCGAAGAAGGTGCCGAAGCCACGGCTCGCCAGCAGCAGGCCCGCGGTGATGATGGGATAGCCGATCACGTTCTGCATATAGGGCGAGGCCAGCGCCATGGTCGAGAACAGCACGAGCCCCATCACGACCATGAACATGCAGCCGGTGACGAAGTTGCGATCCCTGAAGAGCGCGAAGCGGATGAACGGCGTCGAGGTCGTGAAGGAATGCGCGATGAAGAAGTAAAAGGCGACGGCCGAGACGATGAACTCCGCAAGGATCTCACCCGATTCGAGCCAGCCCAATTGCTCGCCGCGGTCGAGCGCGAGCTGAAGCGAGCCGATCGCGACCGCCAGCGCCGCGAAGCCGAACCAGTCGAACTTGAGGCTGAGATCCTTCCGGGTCTCGTCCATGAAGATGATCAGCCCGATCACGGTGATGGCGCCGAACGGCAAATTGACGAAGAACACCCAGTGCCAGGAATAAGTCTCGGTCAGCCAGGCGCCGAGTGATGGACCCATGATCGGCCCCATCATCACGCCCATGCCCCAGATCGACATCGCTTTGGCGCGTTCTTGCAGCGTGTAATAGTCGAGCATCACCGATTGCGACAACGGCACCAGGGCCGCGCCGAACACGCCCTGCAGCAGGCGGAAAAGCACCATCTGGTTGATGTCCTGCGCAAGCCCGCACAGCACCGATGCCATGGTGAAGCCGGCCGAGCAGATGATGAAGATGCGCTTGCGGCCGAAGCGGTTGGCGATCCAGCCCACCGGAGCCGTCATGATCGCGGCGGCGACGATGTAGGAGGTCAGCACCCAGTTGATCTGGTCCTGCGAGGCCGACAGCGTGCCCTGCATATAGGGCAGGGCGACGTTGGCGATGGTGGTGTCCAGCGCCTGCATGATGGTTGCCGTCATGGCGCAGATCGTCACCATGTTCCGGCGCAGGCCGGGAACCATCAAATGGGCATTGGGGCCGGACATCGGATCAGTCCTTGTCTCAGTCTTTGTCCGAATCTTTGTCTTGGCTCGCGGTCGCCGACAGGCCGAGCAGGCCGGCGAGCGAGCGCTTGTGGCCGGTGTCGATGGTGGCGTAGACGCTCATGCCGGCCTTCAGCTTGCGCACGTATTTGTCGGTCTCATCGAAATAAATGCGGATCGGCACGCGCTGCACCACCTTGACGAAATTGCCGCTGGCGTTCTGCGGCGGCAGGATCGCGAATTGCGCGCCGGTGCCGGGCGAGAGCGAGCCGATCTTGCCCTTGAAGACATGGTTCGGGAACGCGTCGACCTCGAGCGTGACCGGCTGTCCTTCGGTGACGAAGGTGAGGTCGCTCTCCTTCGGATTGGCGTCGACCCAGGGATGGGCGACGTCGATGATGGAGAACACCGGCGTGCCGGCGGCGACGTAGCGGCCGAGCTGGATCTGCTCCACCTGTGTTGCCACGCCATCCATCGGCGCGCGGAGCACGGTGTGGTCGAGGTTGCGCTGGGCATCGTCCAGCTTGGCTTTCGCCTGCGCGTAGGCGGGGAATTGCTCCAGCGGCAACTCGGGATTGCCGAGCAATTGCGTCCTGGCATTGGAGAGTTGCTGCTTGATGTATTGCGCCTGCGCGCCGGCGGTAACCAGTGCGTTCGAGGCGTTGTCGAGATCGAGCTGCGAGCCGTAATTGTTCTTCACCAGCGACTGCTTGCGCTCGACGTCGCGCTGTTTCAGGTCCATGCCCTGCTGGGCGAGATTGAGCATGTCGCCGTAGATCTTGATGTTGGCAACGAGATTGTCATAGGTGATGCGGGCTTGGGCGAGTTGCGCTTTGGCTTCTTCCAACGCATGACGAAACGGAGCGGGGTCGATCTCGAACAGCTCGTCGCCGTGCTTGACGATCTGGCCTTCCTTGACGACGACCTTCTGGATTTTGCCGGAGATATCGGGCGTCACCAGCACCTTCTGCGCGCCGACATAAGCATCGTCGGTGCCGACATAGCGGCCGCCATTGAGATAGAAAGTGAAGCCGGCGACCGCGACGACGACCGGCAGCACGACCAGGAGCAGCACGCGGCGATAGCGGCGCAGGCCCGCCAACAGGCGGCGGCGCGGATTGGTGCCGGCTTTCTTGGTGGGCTTGCCGCCGTCGATTTTCTGCTCGGGCTGGAACTTGAGAACCTGATCAGCCATAGCGCTGCTCCTTACGCGCTTGCTCCGCTCCGCTGGTCTGGATCGCGGTACGCACGTTTTCCTTGATTGTTTCGAGTTGGGTGAGGAGCCGGTGGGCGTCCGCGGGAGTGATGCCGTCGAGCGCGTTGGCCGTGAGCTCGGACTTCAGCCCGCTCATCCGCCCGAGCAACTGCCGCCCGGCCTTCTTCAGGTACAGCCGCTTGACGCGGCGGTCCGAAGGATCGTTGCGTCGCTCGATCCAGTCGCTGTCACAGAGTTTGTCGATCAGGCGTGTCAGCGTGATCGGCTGCACTTCGAGAAGCTCGGCGAGTTCCGACTGCTTCATGCCTTCGCTGCGCTCGACCTTGGCGAGCACCGCCCATTGTGCGCGGGTGATGCCGAAGCGCGAGGCTTCCTTGTCGGCATAGACCCGGAGCAGGCGATAGAGCTCGGCGAGCGTAAACAGGAAATTCTGGTCCACGGGGCCTGGGCTCATGAGCTTGGTCTCCAATAAGCTTGGAATATAATAAGCAAGCTTATGATTATTTCATGGCGGGTTTGCGGGATACTGTCCCGCAGCAAGAGCATGGCTGATCGCCGCATCGCCGGTCCTGCTTTGGGTTCCCCTTTCGAAATGCTAGAACGCCGGTCGCATGACGCTCGCAAAACCTGCATTTCCCGCACCCGACCACGATCACGGCCGCTGCACCGCGGATGCGCTGGCGCATGCCGAGGCCGTCTGCGGAGAGCGCGCGCAGAAATTCACGCCGATACGCCGCCATGTATTGGGGGCGCTGCTCTCGAGCCACCGCCCGCTCGGCGCCTATGAGGTGATCGACGAGCTGGCGAAATCGATGCCGCGGCCGGCGCCGATTACGGTGTATCGTGCTCTCGATTTTCTGATGGCCAACGGCCTTGTGCACCGCATCGAAAGCCGCAACGCGTATCTCGCCTGCGCCGCTCACGACCACGATGCGACCTCGGCGGTGACGTTCCTGATCTGCGAGCGCTGTGGCTTGGTCGGTGAGATTCCGTCGGCGTCCTTCGCCAAGGACCTCAACGCCGCCGCGCGCAGCTCAGGCTTCGCTCCCAAATTGTCCGTGGTGGAAATCACGGGCGTTTGTGCGCATTGTCAGAAAGCTGCATAGAGCAACAACGGCGCAAAGCCGGTTTTTCAGGAAGAAATGTCCTCACCTCAAGCCATACCGTCCGCCGGTCGTCCCCTTAGTGCCGGCGCCATTGCCCTGATGCTCATGCTGTGCCTGACCTGGGGGTTCAACCAGATCGCGGTGAAGCTGGTGCTGCCGGACATTCCGCCGATGCTTCAGGCCACGTTCCGCTCGATGGGCGCGCTGCCGGTGCTGTTCATCATCGGCAGCTTGCGCGGCGTTAAATTCTTCGAACGCGATGGCACCTGGAAGCCGGGCGTGATCGCCGGACTGATGTTCGGCATCGAGTTCGTGCTGATCTTCCAGGGCCTGCGCTTCACACCGGCGTCGCGGGCGGTCGTGTTCCTCTACACCGCGCCGTTCTTCGTCGCGCTCGGCTCCTACCAGGTGCTTGGCGAGCGACTTGGCGGGACGCAATGGCTGGGGCTCGCCATCAGCTTTGCCGGCGTCGCACTCGCGATCGGGGTGCCGCAGCCCAATGTCGATTCGCATGTTCTGCTCGGCGACCTCATGATCGTCGGCGGCGCCGCGCTGTGGGCGGCGACCACGCTGGTTGCCAAGGGCACCCGGCTGCGGTTCGCCGCGCCCGAGAAGGCGCTGGGCTATCAGGTCGCGACGTCGATCCCGATCCTCGGGCTGGCCGCCTGGCTGTTCGGGGAGACCATCCCCCACACCCCGTCGCCGCTGTCGCTGGGCCTGATGGCCTTCCAGGCGATCTGGGTCGTGGGAACCACGTTCACGCTTTGGTTCGCACTGGTGAAGACCTATTCGGCCAGCAAATTGTCGGCTTTTACCTTCATCACCCCTTTGTTTGGCGTGGTGGGTAGCTATTTCATCATGCACGACACGCTGAACCTGACATTCGGGGCTGCCGCCGTCCTTGTCATTGCTGGGCTTTTTCTGGTTAACCGTCCCAGTCAATCCGCTGCGGCGCCGCGCGATGCATTGCTGAACGTCACCAAAACCTGATATTTGGACGCCATGAACAAGCTCGAAAACACCATCGATTCCGACATTGCGGGCCCCGCGCCCCGGCACAAGACCACCCAGGTCAAGGTCGGCGACGTCGCCGTCGGCGGCGGTGCGCCGATCGTCGTGCAGTCGATGACCAACACCGACACCGCCGATATCGACGGCACCATCGCCCAGGTCGCAGCGCTCGCCCGCGCCGGCTCCGAAATGGTCCGCATCACCGTGGACCGCGAGGAGGCCGCCGCCGCCGTCCCGCACATCCGCGACGGCCTGCTCAAACGCGGCATCACCACGCCGCTGATCGGCGACTTTCACTATATCGGCCACAAACTGCTCGCGGCCTATCCGGCCTGCGCCGAGGCGCTCGCCAAATATCGCATCAATCCCGGCAATGTCGGCTTCAAGGACAAGCGCGACACCCAGTTCGGCGACATCATCGAGATCGCCAACAAGAACAACAAGCCGGTGCGCATCGGCGCCAATTGGGGTTCGCTCGACCAGGAGCTGCTGACCAGGCTGATGGATGAGAACACCGCCTCGGCCAATCCGCGCGATGCGCGCGCGGTGATGCGCGAAGCCATGGTGCAGTCGGCGCTGCTCTCGGCGGCGCGCGCCGAAGAGCTCGGCATGCCCAAGAACCGCATCATCCTGTCGGCCAAGGTCTCGGCGGTGCAGGATCTGATCGCGGTCTACGAGGTTCTCGCCAGCCGTTCCGACTACGCGATCCATCTCGGCCTGACCGAGGCCGGCATGGGCACCAAGGGCATCGTGGCGTCCTCGGCCGCGCTTGGCATCCTGTTGCAGCAGGGCATCGGCGACACCATCCGGATCTCGCTGACGCCGGAGCCCGGCGGCGACCGCACCCGCGAGGTGCAGGTCGGTCAGGAGCTCTTGCAGACGATGGGCTTCCGCACCTTCGTGCCGCTGGTTGCGGCGTGCCCCGGCTGTGGCCGCACGACTTCGACCACATTCCAGGAGCTGGCCAGCTCGATCCAGGGTTTCATCCGCGACGAGATGCCGACGTGGAAGACGAAATATCCCGGCGTGGAAGAGCTCAACGTCGCGGTGATGGGCTGCATCGTCAACGGCCCCGGCGAATCCAAGCACGCCAATATCGGCATCTCGCTGCCGGGTACGGGCGAGGCGCCGGCTGCCCCGGTGTTCGTCGACGGCAAGAAGTTCCGCACCCTGCGCGGCCCGACCATCTCCGCCGACTTCAAGGCGCTCGTGATCGAGTACATCGAGCAGCGCTACGGCCAGGGCGCCAAGGTGCCGGTGACCGCGGCGGAGTAGGCTTACTTCGCTCGCGCCTCGTACTGAGCTGTCGTCCCGGCGGAGGCCGGGACCCATAACCACAGGATTGGTGGTTAGAACGAGCTGTCACTCCGGGTTTTCGCAAACCAGCTCCTGTGGTTATGGGTCCCGGATCTGCGCTTCGCTTGTCCGGGACGACGAGCAGTGTTTGCGATGCAGATTGCACATCCCCAACCGCGCGCTACCATGCCCCCAATCAAGAGCGATCGGGAGACACGCCATGAGCTCACTCGCCGGCAAGCAGGGCCCGCGCTATCGGCATACGGCGGATGACGGGGCGCCGTATGAAACCATCGCGGTCGAAAAGCTCACCCCGATCATCGGCGCGGAAATCTCCGGCGTCGACATCGGCAAACTCGTCTCCGACGATGCGCGGTCCAACCGGCAGGTGGACGAGGTCCATCGCGCGCTTGCCGAAAACCTCGTCATCTTCTTCCGCGACCAGCACATCACGCCGCAACAGCATCTCGCCTTCGGCCGCAAGTTCGGCGAGCTGCATTTTCATCCTGCCGCGCCGCACGAGGATGAAGACCCGGCTCTGATGAAGATCCATGCGGATGCGAACTCGCCGCGTGCCAACGGCGAGGGTTGGCATTCCGACGTGTCCTGCGATCTCGAGCCGCCGATGGGCTCGATCCTCTACATCAAGCAGTGCCCGCCGCGCGGTGGCGACACGCTGTTCGCCAACATGTGCGCGGCCTACGAGGCGCTGTCGGATCGCATGAAGGCCTATCTCGACGGCCTGACCGCGCTGCATGACGGCGAGCCGATCTATCGCGGGCTCTACGCCAATTACGGCGTCGCCGACCGTCCGTCCTATCCGAGTGCCGAGCATCCCGTGGTGCGCACGCATCCGATCACCGGCAAGAAGGCGCTCTATGTCAACCGCGGCTTCACCCGGCACATCAACGGCATCCCGCGCGACGAGAGCGACGCGATGCTCGCCTATCTCTACCAGCACGCGGAGAACCCGCTGTTCCAGTGCCGCTTCCGCTGGACCGAGAATGCCATCGCGTTCTGGGACAATCGCTGCACCCAGCACCGCGCGATGTGGGACTACTGGCCGCACATGCGCTCCGGCACGCGCGTGACCGTGAAGGGGGAGCGGCCGGTTTAAGCCGCCTGCGCACCGCGTTCCGCGTTGACGTCCTCCCGCGTCCGCGCCAATCTTGCCGAAAACAAAGACCGTCGGGAGGATCCGCCATGCTCCGCGCCGAGGACAACAAATTCCTGACCGAGTCGGGCCCCGGAACGGGGATGGGCGAATTGTTGCGCCGGTTCTGGATTCCCGTGCTTCTGTCCGAAGAACTCCCCGAGCCCGACGGCGAGCCGAAGAAGATCATCGTTCTCGGCGAGGAGCTGCTCGCCTTCCGCGATACGCGCGGCGTCGTCGGACTCATCGATCAATACTGCCCGCATCGCGGCGCCAACCTCTGGCTCGGGCGCAATGAGGAATGCGGCATCCGCTGCGTCTATCACGGCTGGAAGTTCGACACCGACGGAAGGTGCGTCGACATGCCGACCTCCTATCCCGACCTCGACGCCAAAGACCTGATCCGCATCAAATCCTATCCGGCGCGGGAATGGGGCGAGATGATCTGGGCCTATATGGGCCCGGCTGAGGCCATGCCCGAGCTGCCCGATCTCGAAATGGCGCTGCTGCCGGCCTCGCACCGCTATGTCAGCAAGAAATGGCAGGACTGCAACTGGGTGCAGGCGCTGGAAGGCTCGATCGATACCGCGCATTTCACCTTCGCCCATCTCTCCTTCGACAAGGAGGAGGACGAGATTCTGGACATCAAGAAGCATTTCGTGAATCCGATCGCGCGGATGTCGAGCGATCACATGCGCTGGATCGCGGAGGATCCGCGCCCTGTGATCAAGATCGCGCCACACGCGGCGGGCCTCACCATCGCCGGTGGGCGGCTCACCGGGGGCGACAACGTTTACTGGCGCATCGCACAGTTCCTGATGCCGTTCCACGCCTATGCCCCGAGCGCGATGCCGGGCGAGAACATCTTTGGTCAGACCTTCGTGCCCGTCACCGACACCAAATGCTGGATCTACACTTATGCCTGGAATCCGGAGCGGCCGCTGACGCAAGCCGAGCGCGACGCCTTTGACCGCGGCAACGGCGTGATCGCGGAGGTCGGCGACAATTACGTGCCGCTGCGCCACAAGGGCAATGATTACCTGATCGACCGCAAGCTCCAGAAGATCAGGAGCTACACCGGCATCAAGGGCGTCTCCGAACAGGATGCGGCCGTGCAGGACAGCCAGGGCCCGATCGCCGACCGCACCCGCGAGCATCTCGGTCCGACCGATCTCGGTATCATGCATTTCCGGAAAGTCGTGATGGAGCTGGCGCGGGCTCTTCAAAACGACGAGCCGCCGCCGCAGGCTGCGCATCAGGATCGCTACGCCGTGCGCTCGGGCGCCTGCGTCACCAGCAAGACCAAGGACCTTTCCGCGGTGATGCTGGAGCGTTTCGGCGACGTCACAGGCTTTGTCGGTCGGCCGCGAATCGCGGCAGCGGAGTAGCGCTTGGGGCAGCCGCGCAGCATCGTCGCAAGTCTCGTCTCGACGCTGGTCGCGTCGATCTTGCTATGGTCGCTGGCGCCTGCAGGCACGGGTCATGCTGCTATCGCGCGGAAACTCGTGAAACCCAAGCCGCCGCACGCGCCGGTCAAATGTGAGATGCCGAAATTTCGGATCGTCGTGGATGTCGGGCACACTCCGGACTCCTACGGCGCGTTGAGCGCACGCAACGACACGGAGTTCGGCTTCAACTTCCGGCTCGCAAGTCTGATCACGGCGAGGCTCAAGGCCGAAGGCTTTGCCGCGGCCCGCCTGCTCGTCACGGACGGCAAGGCGCGGTCGAGCCTGCTCAAACGCGTCGGTACTGCGAATGAGGCCCGGGCCGATCTCTTCCTGTCGATCCATCACGATTCGGTGCCGGACAAGCTGATCGAGACCTGGGAGTTCGACGGGGCGAACAGCTATTTCAGCGACCGCTTTTCGGGTCACTCTCTGTTCGTGTCGCAGCGGAACCCGCACTACGCCACGAGCCTGATGCTGGCCCGGATGATCGGCCGGCAGCTGAAGGATCAGGACCTGCATTATGCCGGCCAATATGCCCTGCCGGTGATGGGTCGCTACCGGCGCCAATTGCTCGATAAGGATGTCGGCGTCTACCGCTATGACGGGCTCGTCGTGCTCTCGCAAACCCGCAGCGCCGCAGTGCTGCTCGAAGCGGGCTCCATCATCAACCGCGACGAAGAGATGGCGATGAACTCCCCGGAGCGTCAGGAGATCATCGCGCGCGCCGTGGCGGTGGCGATGAAGGAATTTTGCGAGAGGCGGTAGTTTGCGCCGCCAGCAATGACGGGAATCTACAGCGGCCCGCCCCGATACTCGCGGTTCGCCAAACTCGCCTCCTCCAGATCCAGATCCCGCTCGATCCGCCGGCGCGTCTCGTCGGTGATCTGGCCGTCGCGCAGCAGCTCGTGGATGAATTTGCGCTCGGCGGCGATCAGGTCGCGGGTCAAGGCGGTGCCAGCGGCGGAGACGTCGTGGTGGGTGGGATCGAGCGAATCGGGAAGCTGGTTGACCCGGATCTCGTGGCGGGCGCGCAGGAGCCGCATCACCTCGTCCGATACGTCCTTCTCCTCGGTCAGCGCGTCGAGCGACTTCAGGGCGGCATTGAGGGCCTGGCGCCGTGCTGCGATCTCGGACTCGTGCTCGGCGGCATGCTCGCTGCGACCGGCTTCCGCGACGCCGAGCCAACGCACCACCGGAGGCAGCGTGAGGCCGACGCCGATCAGAGTGATGAAGATGACGCCGAAGGCGACGAACAGGATCAGGTCGCGAAACGGAAAGGCCTCGCCGCCGGGCAGCGTGAACGGGAGCGCCAGCGCTGCCGCCAGCGACACCGCGCCGCGCACGCCGGTGAACGCAAGCACGAACGGCCATTGCCATGGTGGTGACGGATCGCGCGCGCGCAGCGACTTGCTGAGCATTCGTGGCAGATAGGTCGCGGGATAAAGCCAGGCGAAGCGCGCGATCACGACGACCGCCAGCACCACGGCGGTCGCAATCATGATGTCGTCGAGCGGAAACGCCTTCGACTTCTCGTAGAGCGCGCGCATCTGGAATCCCGTGAGCAGGAACAGCAGGCCCTCGATCAGGTAGATCACGAGGTCCCAGAAGAAGATGCCTTGCAGGCGCGTCGATGCCGAGATCAGCAGCGGGCCGTTCCAGCTCACATAGAGGCCGCAGGCGACGGTTGCGATCACGCCGGAGCCGCCGAGATGCTCCGGCAGCCAATAGGACACGTAGGGCGTGATCAGCGAAAGTGTCAGCTCGACCTGCGGATCCCCCGACCATTTGCGGAATCGCAGGGAGAGCCAGCCGACCCCGATGCCGAAAGCGATCTCGCCGGCGACGATGAGCAAGAACTCGCCGCCTGCCAGAGGCAGCGAGAAATGCCCGAGCATGATTGCGGCGAGCGCGAATCGATAAAGGATCAGCGCGGTGGCATCATTCGCGAGCCCTTCGCCTTCGAGGATGACCATGAGCCTGCGCGGCAAATGCAGCCGGCGTGCGATCGCGAGTGGCGCCACCACGTCGGGCGGCGCCACAATGGCGCCGAGCAGGAAGCCGATGGTCCAGGGCAGGCCGATGAAGTAATGCGTGGCGGTTGCGACCAACGCCGCGGTGAAGATCACGGCGCCGACCGCGAGCAGCACGATCGGGCGAAGATTCTTTTTGAATTCGCGCCAGCTCATCGCGACGCTCGCCGAGTAGATCAGCGGCGGCAGCACCATCAGCAGCACCAGTTCCGGCGGCAGTTCGACCGGCGGCATGCCCGGCACGAAGGCGAGGCCGACGCCGGAGAGCATCAGCAGAATGGCAGGCGCGATGTTGAAGCGGCGGGCGACAAGCGCGGTGCCTGCCAGCACGGCGAGCAGGATGAGAAAGGTCTGAAATTTCGCTTCCATGATGATCTGTCTTCACCCGGAAGCGGTCGCAAGGTCAATGCGTGCGGCTTACGCCAGCCGATCGGCCACCATGCGGCCGATGCGTGCGAACGCGGTTTCGATCTGCGCCGCACTCGGCGTGCCGCCCTGGGTGTAGGCCGCGATCAGGATCGGCGCATTGGGCTTCGTGTCGGGCTTGGGTCAGGCCACCGCGATGTCGCCGGAGGCGTCCTTGCCGTTGTTGCCGGTCTTGTCGCCGATCTTCCAGCTTGCGGGCAGCCCGCCACGCAGCCGGTTCGCGCCGGTCTTGCAACCCACCAGCCACTCCGTGAGCTGCGCGCGAGAGGTGGTCGACAGCGCCTCGCCCGTCACCAGCCGGCGCAGATTGCCGGCCATCGCCGCCGGCGTGGTGGTGTCGCGGGGATCGCCGGGCGGTGAGCGGTTGAGCTCGGGCTCGTTGTGGTCGAGCCGCGAGGTGGTGTCGCCGAGCGACCGCCAGAACGCGGTGAGTGCGGCGGGACCGCCGATCCGCGCCAGCAGCAAATTGGCGCAGGTGTTGTCGCTGAGCTCGACGATCGCCTTGCACATCTCGGTGATCGACATTGCGCCGGCGGCAATGTTCTGCTTGGCGACCGGTGCGTACTCCAGCAGGTCGGCCTCCCCGTACGGAATCATGGCCGCAAGCTGATCCTCGCCACGATCGACCCGCGCCAGTACGCAAGCCGCCAGCGAAGCCTTGAATGTCGAGCACATGACGAACCGTTCGTCGGCGCGCCATGCGAGCCTTGCGCCAGTCGCGAGGTTCTCGGCATAGACCCCGATCCGGCCGCCACTCTCGCGCTCACAGGTTTCGAGCTCAGGCAACGCGTCTGCGGCGCGCGCGGGGGAGGCAGCAATCCAGCACAGCGAGGCGAGCAGCGAACGGCGGTCGAGAAGCATGGGGGACCTTGAGCGAGACGGGGGCGGGGCGGAGATGCGGCATGCACTCCATCCGCATCGTCATTGCGAGCGCAGCGAAGCAATCCAGTCTGCCTCCGCGGAAAGACTCTGGAGCTTCGCTTCGCTCGCAATGACGGAGGATGTGGGACGAGTGCGCCCGATTTCGGGCAGCGGAAGATTAGGCCCCCCTCACTCCCGCAGGTCGTACCGATAAGACTTCGACACGATCTGCCAGCCGTCGGCGAGCTTCATCGCCACCAAATAGTCGGTGAAAAAACGCGGCGGAAGTTGGCACCGGACCTTGATGAAGGCGGTCTTGTCGTCGGAACGGTCGATGGTGACGATGAAATCCTCGCGCGGCTTGCCTTCGGCCTTGCCGGAGGGACGCTTGCGCACGCGGTCGAGCCAGTCCGGCACGGTCAGCACCTGCAGTTCACCCTTCTCGACCCAGCGCAAATCGGCGGAGGGGTGGAATATGGCGCCGAGTTTTTCGGCATCGCCCTCGTAAAGTCCGTCGAAATAGGATTGCACGACGGCTTCGACGCTCGAACGGTTCTGGCTCATGGGTCATCCCTTTGAATGATGGCTCAGGGTGAACTTAGTCGTACACGTCAAAATGCGCTATGGGAGGGCGTGCCATTTGCGCAAGGACACTGTGATGACCGGATCAGAGAATTCGAACGCTTCCTTCCTGATCGGCGAATGCTACTGCCGCGTCGTGCGCTACGAGGTGGCGGACGCGTTCTCCTATGCGATGCACTGCCACTGCTCGAATTGCCGCCGCACCACCGGCGCCGCCTTCAAGCCGTTCGCCGGCATCGAGCAGAGCAAGCTCCGCATCCTCAGCGGCGAGGACCAGCGCACCATCTACGGTGACGACACCACCCATGACGCCCACTGCGCCCGCTGTGGCTCGCTGCTTTATTCCCGGGTGCGCGACGGAAAATGGGTCCATGTCGCCATGGGAACCCTGGTCGATGCCCCCTCGATCCGACCGAGCGCCCACATTTTCGTGGGCTCGAAGGCGCCCTGGCACGAGATTACGGACCATCTGCCTCAATATCGGAGCCACATCGGGGATGCCTGAGGGAACCTGCTGTGGGACTGTTTCTCGGCGAACCGCGCCCGGACTGGCGCGACAAACAAAAGGGGCCTTTCGGCCTGCCGCCGGCGCCAGCTTCGTGACCTCCGTCACAAGCGCCCGCGGCGGACCCTGCTAATAAAGCCGTCTCAAAGGGGCTTGAAATGCCCTGAACCCGGAAGTCGTGTCATGCGCAAATTGCTCAGACTTTGCCCCCTTCTCCTTGCGGTCGCGCTGCTATTCGGCGCCGGGCCCGCTTTCGCCGGGAAGCGCGTCGCGCTGGTGATCGCCAACTCCGCCTACCAGCACGCGCCGTCGCTTACGAATCCCGTCAATGACGGTTCGGTGATGGCCAGAACGCTGAAGGAGGCCGGGTTCGACATCGTCGATTCCCGGCACGACCTGACGGCGCAGGAAACCCGGCGTGTGCTGCGCGAATTCGCCGACGGGACCCGCGATGCCGATATCGCCGTGGTCTACTATGCCGGCCACGGCATCGAGGTCGAAGGCTCGAACTATTTGATCCCTGTCGACGCCAAGCTGGAGCGTGACACCGACGTTTTTGACGAGGCGCTCTCCCTCGACCGCGTCCTGGTCGCGGTCGAACCGGCCAAGCAGCTTCGCCTAGTGATCCTGGATGCCTGCCGCGACAATCCGTTCGGCAAGACCATGAAGCGCACGGTTGCCTCGCGCGGCATCGGCCGCGGTCTCGCCCAGGTCGAGCCGACCAGCTCCAACACGCTGATCGCCTATTCGGCCAAGGCCGGCTTCACCGCGCAGGATGGCGATGGTGCGAACAGCCCCTTTACGGTGGCGCTGTCGAAGCATCTGACGACGCCCGGCCTCGACGTCCGCCGTGCCTTCGGCTTTGTGCGCGACGACGTGCTCAAGTCGACAGGTAACAAGCAGGAGCCGTTCGTCTATGGCTCGCTCGGCGGCGAAGACGTGCCGCTGGTGCCGGTCAAGGTGACCGCTGCAGCTGCCGCGGCCACGGCGAATCCTCAGGCCGACACCCGCCGCGATTACGAGCTCGCGCTGCAGGTCGGCAACAGGCCGGCATGGGAGGCGTTCCTGGCCCAGCATTCCGACGGCTTCTATGCGAGCCTCGCCAAACTTCAGCTCGAAAAAATCGGCGCCGAGCAGGCGCATGCGGCGGCCACCGAGAAGGCCAAACAGGCCGAGGCCGAGCGCGATCGTCTTGCCGCACTTGGCGCGCAGAAAGATACGCAGGCCAAGGCAGCCGCCGATGCGAAGGCCGCAGAGCAGGTACAGCTTGCGGCGCAAAAGGCCAAGGAGCAGGCGCAGCAGCAGGCGGCCGCCGCCGAGCAGCAGCGCGTCAATCTCGCCGCCGCGGCGCCGAGTGCAGCGCCCGCCAGCACGGCGAGCCCGGCCGGCACCAACGTCGCGTCGCTGACGCCGGCCACCGCGCCGGCCGATCTCAGCCGCTCGGTGCAGACCGAGCTCGGCCGCGTCGGCTGCTTCTCCGGTGCCGCCGACGGCAACTGGACCACGTCCGCGCAGCGCTCGTTATCGCAGTTCAACCGTTACGCCGGCACCAAGCTCGACGTGAAGGTGGCGAGTACCGATGCGCTCGATACGCTCAAGTCGAAACAGTCGCGCGTCTGTCCGCTGGTTTGCGAGTACGGCTTCAAGGCCGACGGCGACAAGTGCACCAGGATCGTCTGCCGTGATGGTTTTGCGCTCAATGACGACAACGAATGCGAGAAGCAGCGTGCTGCCAAGCCCGCTAAGCCGGCGACCGCCAAGTCTTCGACCGCAAAGCGTGACGACGGCGACGAGCGTCCCGCACGGCAGCGTCGTCAAGCCGGCGGTGAGGCTGCCGGAGCGGCGGGCGGCTTTGGTGGCGCTGCGGGCATCGCTGCTGCCGCTGGTACCAGTCGCCGCTCGAGTGGCGGACAGCTATTCTGCAATAACAGCGGCTGTCGTGCGGTCAACCGCGGCTGCCATCTCGAATATCGCGGCGGCGGCGGCCCCGGCAACGATGCCAATGCCGAGGTCTGTAACTAGGATTGCGGGAGTGAGTTCAAGCCGAGATCGCGCTCGCCGCAATGTTGACCGCCAGCGCCAGCAAGGCCGTGTTGTAGATGAATGAGATGATGCCGTGCGCGGTGGCGGTGCGGCGGATGGTCTTGTCGGATATGCCGACGTCGGAGACCTGCGCGGTCATGCCGATCACGAACGAGAAATAGACGAAGTCCCAATAATCGGCGTGGTCTTCCTTGTCGCGACTGGGAAACTCAAGGCCACCTGGCGTTGGGTGACGATAATAATCATGCGCGTAATGCAGCGCGAAAGTCGTGTGCACCGCGGCCCAGGACAGCGCGATGGTGGTGATCGCGATGGTCAGCTCCGCGGCGCCGCGGTGGGCGCCGAGTTCGGCCACAATAGCGGCGATGCTGGCGAACGCGCCGGTCGCCGTCACCAGCAGGATCACGAAGCGGCCGTCGTCCTGCATCGCAGCGGCGCGGCGGATGTGCTGGTGGTCGTTGCACAGCATCATCGCATAGACCAACACGAGATAGACCGCGATCAGCGCATCCCAGCCGAGCACAAGCCGCTTCGTCAGCCGGGGTGAGCCCGGCAAAAGCAGGCAGACGAGGATACCGACACCAAGGGAGATGAACGTCCGCGGCCGCGCATAAATCAGCCGCATCGGCCGCGACATCTTGCGAAAGCGGGTGAGGGCGGGATCCTCTTTGGTGCCGCCCGTCATCGCCCGGCTAGTTCTTGCGTTCGGCGACGAACCGCGCAGCCGCTTGCAGCACGGCGGCCCGTTCGCCGAAGATCGACACGGCGCTGTCGGCTCGCGCGAGCAGGTCGCGGACGCGCTGCTTGGCGCCTTCAATTCCGAGCTGGGTGACGAAGGTGGTCTTGCCGAGCGCTGCATCGGCGCCGGCAGGCTTGCCGAGCGCGGCGGCATCGCCTTCGACGTCGAGCAGGTCGTCGGCGATCTGGAAGGCTTCGCCGAGCGCGCGGCCGTAATCGTCGAGCGCCTGATATTCCTTTTGCGAGGCCTGGCCGAGGATCGCGCCGGCGATGCAGCCGTAGCGCAGCAGCGCGCCGGTCTTCATCTGCTGAATACGGGCGACGTCGATCGGTTCGTTGCCGCCAAAGCGGCCTTCGCCGGCGAGATCGAGGATCTGGCCGCCGACCATGCCGCCAATGCCGGCGCAGCGTGCCAGCGCGCGCGTCAGCAACAGCCGCACATTGGCGTCGCGATGAATCTCGTCGCGGGTGACGATGTCGAAAGCGAGCGTCAACAGGCCGTCGCCGGCGAGGATCGCGGTCGCGTCATCGGTCTTCTTGTGCAGGGTGGGGCGGCCGCGGCGCAGGTCCGAATTGTCCATCGCCGGCAAATCGTCATGGATCAGCGAGTAGCAGTGGATGCATTCGAGGGCAGCGCCCACGAGCAGCGCGGCTTCGCGCGGCACGCCGAACACGGCCGCGCTCTCGACCACCAGGAACGGCCGCAGGCGCTTGCCGCCGTTGAGGCTCGAATAGCGCATTGCGTCCATCAGTCGCTTGGGCCGGGCGATCTCATCGGGCAGGATGTCGTCCGACAGCAGGCGCCCGAGCAGGGCCTCGGTGTCATCAGCGGTCTTGTCCAGACGTTTGGCGAAATCGGACGGGGACGTGCCGGTCATCAAGAAGGGCTCCAGAACAAAATTCGGCGGGACAATCCTTTATGCGCCCGCCTCAGTCAATCGTTTGGAAGGCCTAAAAAGTGCTGGAAAAGGCCCGAATTATCACAGACTTAATGCCGGGTCCGTGGCCGCGTTTCGTTCTGCGCCGGAAAGGTTGATTTGCGCGTCGTCAAAACCCTTCTCCTGGTGCTCGCGGTCGCGATTCTCGCGCCCTATGTCGTCGCGCCGTTCTACCGTGCCGGCCATCCCGTTTCGACGCTGATGGTCTGGCGCTCGCTTCGGGGTGCGCCGATGCAGCGGGAATGGATCGATCTGGCGGCGATGTCGCCCTCGCTGCCACGCTCGGTGGTGGCGGCCGAGGACGCTCATTTCTGCAAGCATCACGGCATCGACTGGGGCGCGTTGCGTGAGGCGATCGACGATGCCAAGGAGGACGGCACCCCGTTCCGGGGCGCTTCCACCATCACCCAGCAAGTGGCGAAAAACCTGTTCCTCTGGCAGGGGCGGGACTTCGTCCGCAAGGCGCTGGAATTCCCGTTGGCGCTGTGGATTGATCTCGTCCTGCCCAAGGCACGAATCCTGGAGATTTACCTCAACATCGCCGAACTGGGACCGCAGGGCCAGTTTGGGGCCGAGGCGGCCAGCGCCTATGCCTTCGGCAAGTCGGCGGCGAACCTCTCCGCCCGAGAGGCGGCGCTGCTGGCCTCGATCCTGCCGAATCCGGTCAAACGCAGCGCCAGGACGCCGGGACCGGGTGTCCGGCGGCTGGCCGGGACCTATGTGGCGAGGGCGCAGGCCAGCTCGCTTTCGACCTGCTGGCGGGAGAATCGCTGATTTCGGGTCCTTTTCGGGCGCATTTTCCGGCCCAGAGCCCTAGATTTAAGACCGGCCTTCCTCTATAAGCCCGGCCTTGACCGGCATTCAGCTCGCCTCGGTTTGCGGGTGCTGAGCCGTCCCCTCGCGGACGATGCCTGATGACACCAATCCCTAGAGGATACTGAAATGGCCGTTCCGAGAAGAAAAACCTCGCCGTCGCGCCGCGGCATGCGCCGCTCGGCTGACGCGATCAAGAAGCCGACCTATGTGGAAGACAAGGACTCCGGCGAGCTCCGTCGTCCGCATCATCTCGACCTCAAGACCGGCATGTACAAGGGCCGTCAGGTCCTGAAGAAGAAAGAGTCCTGAATTCAGGACCTTTCCCCAGGCAGGATGATTTCGCCTGCCTGATTTCGGCCAACCCATGAGATATGACAATGACGGCGGCGGAGCTAATGCTTCGCCGCCGCATTGTCCTGTCTGGATATCTTGATCGAGAAGGCATTTCGCCGATGGTCGGTTTCCCGCTGCTCCTGATCCCGCTCGCGGTCTACAACATCATCGCCTTCCTGATGCCGAGCGTGTCCTTTACGGACGTGCTGTTCAAGGTGCCGATGATCACGGGCGAGGCCTGGCCGGTCACGCTCTCCGACGTGATGCTGGCGCTAGGTGTCGTGCTGCTGCTGCTCGAGGTGGTCAAGGGCGCGCGGCCCGGCTCGAAATTCCTGATGGATCATTTGCTGTCGCTGATCGTGTTCGGCGCGGCTGCGGCCGAATTCGTGATGTGGCCGAAATTCGGCAACTCCACCTATTTCCTTCTGGTGCTGCTCGCGATGGCGGATTTCCTCGGCGGCATCGCCCAGCGCACGCGCCGCCGCGTCGCTTATGTCGCCGAAACGGCACCAGCGCCGCGCAAGGCCAGGCGTCAGACTGAAGTGCCAGTCGATGACGCGGTGGTCGAGCCCAAGTTCGAGCCGGTCGTTGCGCCGCCCGCATCCGCACCTTCCGCGCAGTCGGTCGCCGAATCCGTGCTGATGGATCATCCCGCGCCGAAGCCGGTCCAGAGCCCGTCCTCGCCGGAAATCCCCTCGCCGCATTTGCAGCCGGGCAACGGCACCCAGCCGTCTCCCGACGCGCCGCGCTGATTGACTTCAAGCCACCTGCCGCGTGCGCGCGGTGACGCTCGGAAGCGGGCGCTTGCTGCCATAGGCGACCTGCGCATCCTCGGAAGACACGCGGCGCAGCCGGCTCGCCTGGGGCAGATGCTCGGCATTGGCAATGAGCTGGGCGACGAAACTGGGGTCGGGGCGCGGCAGTGGTGCCTTGTGCACCCACTGCAAAACCGGCATCAGCGGCACCACAGCCGAGCCTGTGCCGTTGTCCGCCACGTCCAATTGATCAGTACTCAACATCGCAATCACCGTTGACCCGGCCAATTGTCGCGTTTCGAGACGCTGGCGCCGGTGCGTGTCATGTACTCGCAAGGCCTATGCCGGGCGGGCCGGTTTGGTTCCTGCGAGTGAGGAAACGTGGTTTCCAAATTGTTTATCAACTTTGCCTAGGGTCAATGGCGAATCTGGCTTTATCCTGTGCCGACTCAGGACTCCCCGCTGTCCCGAAACGAGGCGATTTTGACCCCCGCATTGCCGCAAGCCTCCGACATCCTGGCCGCCCTCGGCCAGGCCGTGTTCGCCTGGGACATCGCCAGCGATGCCATTGTCTGGGGTGAGCAGGTCGGCGCCATCTTTCCCGGAATTCCCGCCGAACGGCTGGCCACCGGCGCCGAATTCGCCAGGCTGATCGAGCCCGCGCAATCGCTGCGGAGCGCCGCGCTGGCCCAGACCTCAGCCGTGCATGGCGCCGACGGCACGCCCTACCGGGTCGAGTACGGCGTGCGCATGAGCGCCGCGGATCCCGTGGTTTGGATCGAGGAGACCGGCCGCTGGTTCGCTGGCCCCGACGGCCGGCCGGTGCGTGCGATCGGCTCCGTCCGCATCAACAATGAACGCCATGCCCGGGACGAGGAACTGACCAAGCTCGCCCGGCTCGATCCGCTGACCGGCGAGCTCAATCGCTCGCATCTGATCGCCGCGCTGGCCGAAGCCATCGAGGAGACGACCCGTTTCCGCTCGACCGCGGCCTTCATGCTGGTCGGCATCGATCATCTCGCGCGTGTCAATGAAGCCTTCGGCTTCGACGTTGCCGACGCTGTGATCCTCGACGTCGCCACGCGCATTCGCGCGCGCTTGCGCGGCGGCGACGTGCTTGGCCGCTTTTCCGGCAACAAGTTCGGCCTGATCCTGAAGAACTGCACCGTCGACGACATGAACGTCGCTGCCGAGCGCTTCCTCGCCGGCATCCGCGACGAGGTGGTGCCGACCAAATCCGGCCCGGTGTCGGTCACCGCCTCGATCGGCGCGGTCAGCGTGCCGCGCTACGCCCGCAACACCGATGAAGCCGTCAATCGCGCCCACGAGACGCTGGACACCGCAAAACAACGCCGCGTCGGCTCGTTCGCAGCCTGGCGCCCGGATGCCGCGCGCGACGCCCAGCGCCGCGTCAACATCCGTGTCACCGACGAGATTGTCACCGCACTGAATGAGCGCCGTATCAAGCTCGCCTACGAGCCGGTGGTTGCCGCCCTTTCGCGCGAATGCGCCTTTCACGAATGCCTGGTGCGGATGGACCAGGGCGACGGCCAGGTGCTGCTCGCGCCCGACATCGTGCCGGTCGCGGAACGGCTCGGCCTGATCCGCCTGGTCGATCACCGCGTGCTCGAGCTCGTGGTCGCCGAGCTCGCGGCCGCGCCCGGCATCTGCCTCAGCCTCAATATCTCGCCCGACACCACCATGGACCCGGATTGGTGGGCGGGAATCGAATCGCTCATGCGCGCCCACCCCGGCGTCGCCGAGCGGCTGATCGTCGAGATCACCGAAACCGTCGCGATCCAGGACATCGACGACGTGCGTGGCTTCGTCACCCGGCTGAAGAACTTCGGCAGTCGCATCGCCATCGACGATTTCGGCGCCGGCTACACTTCGTTCCGCAATCTGCGCAAGCTCGGCGTCGACATCGTGAAGATCGACGGGGCCTTCGTGCAGAACATCACTCGTTCCGCCGACGACCGCGCCTTTGTGCAAACCCTGATCGACCTCGCCCGCCGCCTCGACATCAAGACGGTGGCCGAATGGGTGCAGGACGAAGGAGCTGCCAACATGCTGCGCGACTGGGGTTGCGACTACATCCAGGGCCGCCTGATCGGGCTCGCCTCATCCGAGCGGCCGTGGGGCGCGCCGCCGCCGGACAGCGCGTTGCCCGCAGCAGGCTGAGACGCCCTACCAAGCCCTCACGCCCCCTCATCCAGCGCCACGAGTTCGCGCTTCTTGCGCAACGCGGGTAATAGCGGCGCCATCAGCAGCACCAGCGCGAGCGTAAGACACGCTGCCGAGATCGGCCGCTGCACGAAAGTCCAGAGGTCGCCCTGCGAGAGGATCAGCGACTTGCGCAGATTGTTCTCCATCATCGGCCCCAGCACGAACGCCAGCACCAGCGGCGCGGGCTCGAAGCCGAGCTTGCGCATGAAATAACCGATGATGCCGAATGCGATCATCACATAGACGTCGAACACGTTGTTGCTCGAGCAGTAGACGCCAAGGATCGTGAACAGGATGATCAATGGAAACAGGATGTTGTAGGGCAGCTTGAGCAGCTGCACCCACATGCCGATCAGCGGCAAATTGAGGATCAGCAGCATGACGTTGCCGATATACATGCTGGCGACGATGCCCCAGAACAGGCCGGGGTTTTGCGTGATCAGCAGCGGCCCCGGTTGCAGGCCGTGGATGACGAAGGCGCCGAGCAGCAACGCCATCACCACGTTCGGGGGAATGCCCAGGGTCATCAGCGGAATGAACGCGCCGCCGGCCGCCGCGTTGTTGGCGGATTCGGGACCCGCTACGCCCTCGATTGCGCCATGGCCGAAGCGCTCCGGCGTTTTCGACAGCCGCTTCTCCAGCGCATAGGACGCGAACGAGGCCACCACCGCGCCACCGCCCGGGAGAATGCCGAGCAGGAAACCGAGCAACGTGCCACGCGCCACCGGGCCGGCGCTCGCTTGCCAATCGGCCTTGTTGGGCAACAACTGCGTGATCTTGGCGTTGATGATGTCGCGCTTGATCGCCTGCTCGGTATTGAGCAGCACCTCGGCGACGCCGAACAGGCCCATCACCACGGGCACGAGTCCGATGCCGTCGATCAGCTCCATGCGGCCGAATGTCAGCCGCGGCTGTGCCGTGATGCTGTCGAGCCCGATCAGTCCGAGTACGACGCCGATGCATGCCATCAGAAGGGCTTTCGGCATCGATCCCTGAGTGAGGAAGGTGAGCACGATGAGGCCGAGCACCATCAGGCTGAAATATTCGGCAGGGCCGAACGCGATGGCGATGTTGGCGAGCCGCGGCGCCACCAGCATCAGCGCAACGAGCGAAAATGTGCCGGCGATGAATGAACCGAAGGCCGAGATGCCCAGCGCAGGGCCCGCGCGGCCCTGCTTCGCCATCTGGTGTCCGTCGATGCACGTGACGACCGAAGCAGCTTCGCCGGGGATGTTGACCAGGATCGAGGTTGTCGAGCCGCCATACATCGAGCCGTAATAGATCCCCGCCATCATGATGATGCCGGATTCCGGCGTTCCTGACAGTGTCACTGGAAGCAACAGCGACATCGCCGAGATCGGCCCGATGCCTGGCAGCACGCCGACCAGCGTACCGATGAAGACGCCGATGAAGCAGTAGAACAGGTTGATCGGCAGCAGCGCGACGCCGAACCCATGCGCGACGTTGACAAGCGTATCCATGCGATCAACCGATTCCGAATAGGCCCGAGGGTAGCTGGATCAGCAGCAGCCGCTTGAGCACCCACCACATGCCGAGTGGCACCAGCACGGCGACCGGCATCGCCAGCGTCCAGCGCACGGGATCGATCAAGCGCAACAAAAGCAGCATGAGCGGGATCGACGACAGCAGGAATCCCAGCGGCTCGAGAGCAAAGGAGAACGCGGTGAGGCAGACGATGACGAGAAGCGGCTTGCTCCAGCTCACATTGTCCCAGCGCGAGGCCAGCGTCGGGCCGCCCTCCGCAATAGCCGAGATGATAATGCTGACCGCGAACACGCACATCAGGATGCCCGTGTAGAACAGCACGTAGCCGGAGCCGGGGTCATTGATGGTGCCGAGCTTGAGCTTCACGCCCTGCCAGATTACGAATCCGCCGAGCGCGAGCCCGATCAAGCCGCCCCAGAGTTCGGAGTTGTTGAGACGGAGTTTGACGGAGGTTTGGTCGTTCATCGATACCCTCTCGGCCGTGCTCCGGATGCTACGCAGCGCGAAGCGGCGCGCTGCAGATCCGGGACACGGAAGTGGCTCAATCCTACTTCTTCGCAAGCCCGAGCGTGTCGATCACCTTGCGCTCTGACTCCGTGACCTCGAGGACGAACTTCTTGTAGTCTTCCGTATTCTTGTAGCTCGGCACCATGTCGTATTTGGCGAGCGTGGCGATAACCGCGGGGTCCTCGACCGCCTTCTTGAAGGCATCGTGCAGCTTGGCGACGATCTTGGGATCCATGCCCTTGGGCCCTCCGATGCCGAACGGGGAATCATAGACCATGGGATAGCCGAGTTCCTTCAGCGTCGGCACGTCAGGATAGTTCGGTGATCGCGCGCCGGTCCACACCATGAGAAGCTTCAGCTTGCCGGCATCGACCAAGGGCCGCCAACCGGTGGAGTCGGCCTGCAGCATGGTGTGCTGGCCGAGTACCGCGGCGTTGGTCTCCGCCCCGCCCTTGAACGGCACCTGTGTGAGCTTGATGCCGGACATCGCGGCGATCTGCTCCATGCCGATATGAAGCGAGGTGCCGGTACCCGGCGTCGCGTAGGTCACCTTGCCCGGATTTGCCTTTGCGAACTCGACCACGTCCTTCCAGGACTTGAACTGCGACTCCGCGCTGGTGGTTACGCCGAACGTATAGCCGGTGAGGTGAACGATATAGGTGAAGTCCTTCGCCGGATCCCACGACACCTCCTGCATCAGAGGCAGGCGGAAGACGGTGATCGGAAGCTGTGAAATGGTGTAGCCGTCCGGCTTCGCGGCCGCGGCCATGGTGGCAGGTCCAACCGTGCCGCCGCCGCCGGCCTTGTTGTCGATCACGATCGGTTGCCCCAGGACCTTGGAGGCGCTGTCGGCGATCGCGCGCATCGAGATGTCGGTCGATCCGCCGGCCGGCCATGGCACGATCAGCGTGACCGGTTTGGTGGGATAGTCCTGCGCACCGGCGGCAGTCGCGAGCAACGCGCCCACGACATGCATGGTGGCAAAGGCGATTGTCTTCAGCCCGTATCGCGACATCGAACTCCTCCCTAGCAGTGGCCTCGTTCGGGCCGCCGTCTCTCATTGTTATGACGGGATTGTCCCCGAAATCATGGGAGATGAAAAGCGCATTGCGCGGGCGCGATATGGTGATCCCGCCGAAAAGCGCACGTGCGACAATTGGTCGTTTGGAGGCGTGCCGAGATACGGAATTTGCCTTCGGCTGAGCCCTTACGCGACGCGGCGGACTGCGCTCAGCGTCTCGATCATGCGTCCGACCTCCGCGGCCGGAGAGGGCTTGCCGAAATAATATCCCTGCACGGCGGTGCAGCCGCATTCGCGGACGAAGTCGAGCTGTTCGATCGTCTCCACGCCTTCTGCCGTGGTCTCGACGCCGAGCACCGAGCCGAGGCTGGCGATGGTGCGGACGATCGCCACACTCTCCGGGCTTTCGCCGAGCGTGCCGACAAAGGAGCGGTCGATCTTGATACGGTCGAACGGAAACTTGCGCAAATAGCTCAGAGAAGAATAGCCGACGCCGAAATCGTCGAGGCTGACGCGCACCCCTAACGCGCGCAGCTGGTGCAGGATCCCGATCGTCGCCTCGCTGTCGTCGAGTAGCGCCGTCTCCGTGACCTCGAGCTCGAGCCGATGCGGTGGCAAGCCGGCCTCCGCAAGCGCGCTCGTGACCATTGTCACCAGCCCGCGCGAGCGGAACTGCACCGGCGACAAATTCACCGCGATGGTGAGATCGGGCCAGGTCGCGGCGGTCGCGCAGGCCGTGCGCAGCACCCACTCTCCGATCGGAACGATCAGCCCGTTCTCTTCCGCGATGGGAATGAATTCGGCCGGCGAGACGAGGCCACGCGTGGGATGTTTCCAGCGCAGCAACGCCTCGAAGCCGGTAAGTTCGGTGGTGTCGAGCCGCACCTGCGGCTGGAACGCCAGGTGGAATTCACGGGCCTCGAGTGCGCCGCGCAGATCGCGCTCCAGCGCGTGCCGGCTGCGAGCCTCTTCTTCCATTTGGGGCTCGAACAGCCGATAAGCGCCGCGCCCCTTCGCCTTCGCCTGGTACAGCGCAAGGTCGGCGCATTTCATCAGCTCGTCGGCATCGAGCCCGTGATCGGGCGCGATTGCGATGCCGACGGAGACGCCGACATGGATCGACTGGTTCTCCAGCGGCGGCGGGTGACCGATGATCTCCACCAGGCGGCGTGCGAGCCTTTCCGCCGATTGCGGCTGCGGTCCGCGCTGGAGAACCGCGAATTCGTCGCCACCGAGCCGCGCGACGGTGTCGTGCTCGCCGACATTCTCCTTCAGCCGCGCCGCGACCCAGCGCAACAGCCGGTCGCCGGCCGCGTGGCCGAGGCGGTCGTTGACGGTCTTGAAATTGTCGAGGTCGAAGCACAGCACGGCCATCGCGCCGCCGGCGATCGCGACCTGGTTCAGCCGCTCGCCCATCTTCTCGCGGAACAGTGTGCGGTTGGGCAGGTCGGTGAGCGAATCGTGCCGCGCCATGTGCGCCACGCGGGCCTGGGCCTTGTGACGCTCGGTGACGTCCTCATAGGTGACGACCCAGCCGCCATGCTCCATTCGCTTGTGATTGAGCTTGATGATGCGGCCGTCGCCCAAATAGCGGTGCAGCGTGTGCTCACCCTCGCGCAGCCTCTCGACATAGTCGGCATAAAGCTGCGCGGCGGTGGTGTTTGGATGGATGCCGAGCTCGCAGCTGTGCTCCATGATCTCGCGCATCGACACGCCCGGCTTCACCAATTCGGGCGACAGTCCGTACATCTCGATATAGCGCCGATTGCAGACGATGACGCGCAAGCTCGAATCGAGCATGCACAGACCCTGGCTCATGTTGTTCAGGGCCGCGTCGAAGCGCCGATACTGCTCGCTCAACTCCTCGACTGCGTGCTCGCGCTCGGTGATGTCCTCGTAGGTGGCCACAAAACCACCCTCGGCCAGGGCGCAATAGCGAACCGAGATCGTGGTATCATTCGACATCCGCCGGCGTATCGGCGAGGAGTTGCGGTTGGCAATCCTTGCGCTGGCGGCTTCCAGGAGTTGTTGCGGACTATACTCGGACGAGAACGCGCCGTTTGCCATCGAGCGTTCGATCAGTTCGCCGAGATGCGTGCCCGGCTTGGCTTCTTCCGGCGACAGCCGATAGATCTTCCGGTAGGTGGTGTTGCAGACGCGCAGGCGCATGTCGCTGTCGTAGAAGGCGAGCCCGTGCGCCATGTTCTCCAGCGCCGCATCGAGCATGAAGTTCTGCTGCCTCAGCATCTCCTCGTATTGCAGCCGCTCGGTAACGTCTTCGTGCACCGTCACCCAGCCGCCGTCGGGCAGGAAACGGGAGATCGCCTGCACCATCCGTCCGTCATAGCGCATCACCAGCAGGGTTTTCGCCTTCCTGGTGCGCACGTCCTCCAGCCTGGTGCCGTGGAATTCCTCGCCCGGCATGCCCGGCAGGTTGCCGCGCGACATCCAATGCTCGATCACCGTACAATGCGAGACGCCCGGCTTCACGATTTCAGGGTCGAGATTGTAGAGGTTCAAGAAGCGATCGTTGCAGACGACGACGCGGCTGTCGGCGCCGTACATGATCAATCCGTGCGACATGTTGGCGAGCGCGTGCTGGCTGCGCTCGGTCTGCACGCGCAGTTCCGCCTCGACCCGGGCGAGGCGGCTGACGTCGTCGCAGATCGTCATCCAGCCGCCGCCGGGAAGCGGCTTCAGCTCGAGCGCCATGACGAGGCCGCTCGCGAGCGTCTGTTGAGTCCGGAACGGCTGGCCGGTGGCGATCCGCGCCATGCGCTCGGCATAGAGTGTGTCGACTTCCCCCGCGGGGATGTTGCCGAGGGCCACGCTGTGGGCGAGCACGTCGCGGTAGCTCGTGCCGACCCGCACTTTCTCGGCCGACATGTTGAACAAGCTGAGATAGCGCTGATTGACCAGCACGATCCGGTTGCCGGCGTCGTAGACGCAGACGCCTTGCTCCATGTGGTCGAGCGCAAGCTGGCTCAGCCCGACCAGGGCCTTCGGGCCGTGATCGCGGCGTGCATCAAGCTCGTTGTCGCGGATCGACGTCATGGGGCGGCGGGGTCTCGGCGGGCAATAGACCTAACGCAAGGTAATTCAGTCGCCGAGGCTAGCGAAGAGGCGGGAAAATTCCCTTAAGCGCCGTAGTTTACGGAGGGTGACCAGGAGATGCAGGAATGCGTCGAATGTGGAGGGGCGTGCAAGGCGGCCTGCGTAATTGCGCGCTGGGCCCGGATGACATCTGGTTCAAAACACGAACTACGGCCCATACAGCACGAGTTCCGTATCCGTGAGGTCGGCGAGCTGCGGCCGGTGCGGGCCCTTGAAATATTTGCGGCCGCGACGCTCGGTGTAGATGCCGACGAGGCCGGGAACCGGGCCGTTGGAATCGACGGCGACCGCGATCTTGCCGAGCCGCAGCAGCAGCCGGCCGATGCGGCCCGCGCATTCGGTGTATTCGGCCGCGTTGCGGCAGTAGATCAGCTTCATCGCGGGCGGCGCAATGATGCCACGCCGGATGCGCACCGGTTGCAGGATGAAGGGGAACGTTCCATTTGGCGTGCGGCAGACGAGGCTGAGGCAATTGTAGCGCGCATGCCGCGTCAATAGATCAGTCTCGGCATCGGAAAGCCCGTCGATCGTTTTGGCGTGCTGCGAGATGACCTCGATCTTGCTCCAGCGCGGGACCCGCGCCAGAGCAGGCACCGAGAAGAATATACCCCTGCAATAGGCGCGAAAGCCCTGGGTCTCGATGATCGGCCAGGTCCACGGCGCCGGGCTGATGTTGAGATAGGTGACGTCCTTGTGCCGCTGCGCGATCTTGGTCAGGAGCGGGGCGTAGTTCCGGTAGGCCGGATCGACGTACCAGCTCGACAAATTGCACTTGATGGCGGTCTCATCGCCGTCCCTCCGCGCCGTGTAGATCAGCAGCAGCACGCCGACCGGCGTACCATCATTGTCGAGCATGTAGCCGAAGCGCGGGTAGCCGTCCGGTACCGGCCGGAAGGCTTGCCGGCGCAGGCCCTGAATCCAGTAGCCGCGCGAGCGGCCGACGAAGCCGCGCGTCAGCAAATCCGCGACCGCATCGACGTCGGACTCGGTGATCTCGCGGCATCGGACCTTGGTATGGATCACGCTCGTCTTTCCCGTGGAAATGACCGGCCTCGTTCCGTTAGCGCCAGCCTTCGCCGTGGGCATCGGCCGCGATCTGCGGCTGCAGGCCCATGATCTCCCGTACCTTGGCGGGCCAGGCGGAAGGGTCGGTGCCGTGGGTGTGGAACATGGCGACGGCCAGGCGGTCCATGCCGAAGGCGACGCAGCCGGTATGGGCCGGCTCGCCATTGGCGTCCTGGATGTCCCAGGTCGTGCCGAAATGCTCTCGATGATAATTGAAACTCATGCAGGCGGTCGGCTGCTCTTCCGAGCGCAGCGGGATCAGCAGTTCGAACTTGAGCTGCTGCTGCTTCTGGCTCACGGCCTTCATCTGACCGACGCGGCCGAAGAACGGATCGCTGGCATAGTCGACGCGGAAGCTGAGACCGAGATCGGTCGCGATCGCCTGCGCGCGCACCATCCAGCGCTCGCGGAAATCAGCGACGTCATCGGGGCTGCCGATGCAGACATATTCCCGCATCCGGAACGATTGCAGCCGGTCGAGATGTTTTGACGGTTCACGGCGGAAGCAGTCGGCGGCGACGTCGAAACGCAGGCCACCCTTCGGCAACTGGCCGCGGCTCGCCGCGATCGGATAGACGGGGTAGCAGGCCGCCGGCGACAGCACGAGGTCTGCCGGCGAGAGCGAGCTGGTCCAGTCGCCGCCGGCATCAAAGCGGCTGACCGCGGCGTTGATCTCGCGCTCGGTGCCGTGCAGGCCGCAGACGCAGCCGAGCAGGTTCGGAAAGCTCTTGAGGTAGCCGGACTTCTCGAGCTGTGAACGGCTCATCACCGGTGGGAATCGCATCACCTCGGTGCCGGCTTCACGATGGCTCGTGATCAGTGCGGCGAGCCGCTCGACGATGCCCTCATAAAGCGCGGTGCGGGCGTAGACGCCGTCCGAGCCCATGGGGTGGAACAGCTTGTCGGCGAGATGATCGAGCGGGTCCGCGATTTGCGGGGCGATCTCGGGCGAATTGGGGAGGACGGCAATGTTCATGGTTCGGTGTCCTGCTATCTCAAAATTGTTCTTGTTGGTTTGGTCGTGAAGGCACGTCAGTCGTGAAGGCTCAAGGGCACGCCGCTCATCAGGGTCGAGGTCGCGGCATTGGCCAGAATGCGGTCGTTGTTGATCATGATCGGCGACGACAGCACGTCGCGCAGGTGGCGGCCCATGGTGAACTCGCCGTCGTTGCGGTAGCCGGAAAGGCCTGCGGTGCGCATCGCATGCATCACGGTCTCGACCGCGAGCTCCGAAGCCTGCACCTTCAGAAGCGTGATCGAAGACTGGAAGTCGAGCGAGCCGAGCGCGCGTTCGTCGTGCTCGGCGCGAGCAAAGGCGTCGATATTGGCCGATATCAGCGCCCGCAGCTTGGCCAGCGACATCTTGGCGGCGGTGAAATGCGCGGCCGCCGGAGGCATCTGGCCGCCTGAGGTGCGGGCCGCCTTGCGGACGAAGGCCTGCGCACGGGTGACGGCAGCTGCAGCGATACCCGCCCAGGCCGAGGACCAGCACAGATGCGCGAACGGCGTCATGGTCTGGGCGTGGATCTTGTCGTAGGCTTCCGGAAAGACGCGGTCGGTCGGGCAGTCGACCTTCAGCTCGAAACCGGTCGAGCAGGTGCCGCGCATGCCGAGCGTCTCCCAGCCCAGCGTCCGCTTCAGCGAATAATCGTCCCTGGCGAGGGCCAGCAGCACCTGGTCGGACGCAGAAGCGTCGGTGGCGCGGCGGGCGATGGTGACGAGGCCGTCGGCTTCGGCGCCGTAGGAGATCACGGTGGCGTCGCGCAGCAGCGAGACGGTGTCGCCTGCGACGTCGACAGCGGCTGCGCTGGCGCGGATGTTGCCGCCGTTCTGGCCTTCGGTGGTGGAGGAGGCGAGCAGCCACTGGTCGCGCGCGACCCGGCGCATCATGGTTTCCATCCAGGGGATGCCGTGGCCGTGCCTGACGACGCAGGCGACCTTTGTCGTGTGCATGGCGTAGATCATCGCCGTGGAGGCGCAGGCCCGTCCGAGCGTGTAGCAGACGTGGGAGACGTCGTGGATCGAGGCACCGAAGCCGCCGAACTCGGCCGGGATCATGACGCCGAGCAGCTTCTGCTCACGCGCGACCTCGAAGGCCTTGTGGGGGAAGCGGGCATCGCGATCGACCCCGTCTGCGTCGGCAGCCGCTGTGGCAGCGGTTCGAGCGGCGCGTTCGATGAGGGAGGGACCCTGCTCGAGAAAGCTCGTCTGCGTCTCGTCGACAGTGAGGACTGCTTCACGCACGTTCATACTCGTCCGCCTCCGGTTTGCCGTTCGGGATCGCCGGCATCATTCGCGATGCCGCTTGAGCGATCCTTCGACCATCTTTGCTTATGAGATGAGGCTACGGATTTAATTCAAATTCGTCGATGAAATAGAGGGTAAACAAAGCCCAATTCCGAACGAACAGTTAAGTTCGGGTTGTTTGCATCGTCCGGATTCCCGCGATCGCATTAGGGATATGTAAGAAGCCAGAAATCCAGAAAATCTGAGTCATCGTTTACTAAGAAACGCGAAGTAATGGTGGTGTCCATTGCGGGATCGGCCTGCCGTGCCCATCGTAGCCGGCAACCGGTCCGACCTTTGTCGACAGATGGGAATTTACCGATGCAGGCTTTCGATACCGAATTGCGCAATCGCATCATCAAGCTGGTGAAGGGCATCCTCGCCCAGAACGCGCTCTCCGCCGACGTCACGCCGCAGGCTAAGCTCGTCGACGTCGGCCTCACCTCGATGGACATGGTCAATCTGATGCTCGGTGTCGAAGCCGAGTTCGACTTCACGATTCCCCAGGCCGAGATCACACCGGAGAACTTCCAGTCCGTCGAGACGCTGGAGCGCATGGTCTCGGCTCAGCTGCAGTCGGCGGCCGCGGCTTAGTCAGGCGCGCTGGCGCGCGTCCTCCTGACAGCACTTCCCGCCCCATCACCCGTTCCAAAACCCACATAAAACTGGCATAGCTTCTCCACGGAATCGCGAAGGCGCGAACGGGGTGGAGCAAGCATGACGCAGGCGGTATTGGGCATCATCGGCGGTTCCGGCATCTACGATCTGCCGGGGCTGGAGGATGCTCGCGAAGAGGTGATCAACAGCCCCTGGGGTGAGCCGTCGGCGCCCCTGCGGCGCGGCTCCATTGCCGGCCTGCCGATCGTGTTCCTGCCGCGCCACGACAAGGGCCACCGGCTCTCGCCCTCCGACATCAATTATCGCGCCAATATCGACGTCCTCAAGCGCGCCGGCGTCACCGACCTGATCTCGCTGTCGGCCTGTGGCTCGTTCAGGGAGGAGCTGCCGCCGGGAACCTTCGTTCTCGTCGACCAGTTCGTCGATCGCACCCACAAGCGCGAGAGCTCGTTTTTCGGGAGGGGATGCGTCGCGCATGTGTCGATGGCGCACCCGGTCTCACCGCGGCTGCGCATCCATCTCGCCACGGCGGCCGAAGCCGAGGGCATCGCGTTTGCGCGCGGCGGCACCTATGTCTGCATGGAGGGACCGCAATTCTCGACCTATGCGGAAAGCACGACCTACAAGACGCTGGGCTATTCCGTGATCGGCATGACCAACATGCCCGAAGCGAAGCTCGCGCGTGAGGCCGAACTTTGCTACGCCACCGTTGCGATGGTGACGGATTTCGATTGCTGGCATCCCGATCACGACGCCGTCACCGTGCAGGACATCATCCGCGTTCTGAGCTCGAATGCCGACAAGGCAAAAGCGCTGGTGGCGCGGCTGGCGAAAGACTTCCCGCGCGAGCATGAGCCGTGCCCGATCGGCTCGGACCGCGCGCTCGATACCGCGCTGATCACCGCGCCCGAGGCGCGCGATCCCGAGCTCTTGAAGAAGCTCGATGCGGTGGCCGGGCGCATCCTGCGCACGTGATACGAAAGGCAGAATGCCATGAAGGTCGACGGCAAGCATTTTCGCAGCATCTGGCGTGAGCGCGACGGCTGGTCGGTCGGAGCGATCGACCAGCGCCGGCTGCCGCATGAGTTCATTGTTGCGAAGCTGACCTCATGCGAGGACGCGGCCCTCGCCATCCGCGACATGCTGGTGCGCGGTGCGCCGCTGATCGGCGCGACCGCAGCTTACGGCATGGCGCTCGCGATGCGCGAGGACGCCTCCGACGCCGGCCTGAAGCGTGCCTACGACACGCTCGTAGTGGCGCGGCCGACCGCGATCAATCTGAAATGGGCGCTGGACGAGATGCGCGCGAGCCTCGCGCCGATCGATCCGCTGGAGCGCGCCGAAGCTGCCTATGCGCGCGCCGACGAGATCGTCGAGCAGGACGTCGAGATCAACCGTGGCATCGCCGGCAACGGCCTGAAACTCATCGAGGCGATCGTCGCAAAGAAGAAGCCGGGCGAGACCGTCAATTTGCTGACCCATTGCAATGCCGGATGGCTCGCGACCGTCGACTGGGGCACGGCGACGGCGCCAATCTATCTCGCGCATGAGCGCGGCATCAAGATCCATGTCTGGGTCGACGAGACGCGTCCGCGCAACCAGGGCGCCTCGCTCACGGCCTGGGAGCTCGGCCATCACGGCGTGGCGCATACCGTGATTCCCGACAACACCGGCGGGCATCTGATGCAGCACGGCATGGTCGATCTCGCCATCGTCGGCACCGATCGCGTTGCCGCCAACGGCGACGTCTGCAACAAGATCGGTACATATTTGAAGGCTCTGGCCGCGCATGATAACGGCGTGCCGTTCTATGTCGCGCTGCCGTCGCCGACGATCGATTTCGCCGTCGATGACGGCATCCGCGACATCCCGATCGAGCAGCGCAGCGGCACGGAAGTCACCGATATGACCGGCCGCACCGCGGACGGAAGACTTGAGACGGTGCGCATCGTGCCGGAGGGCTCGCCGGTCGCGAACTATGCCTTCGACGTCACCCCGGCGCGGCTCGTCACCGGCCTCATCACTGAGCGCGGCGTATTGAAGCCCGATCGTGCGTCGCTGGCTGCGGCGTTTCCCGAGCGGATCGCTGCAGCCGCGGAGTAGGTCTGGTTCGGCGACATCTCGCCACAGTCGTCGTTGCGAGCGTAGCGAAGCAATCCAGAGTCTTTCCGCGGCGGCAGTCTGTATTGCTTCGCTGCGCGCGCAATGACGGAGAAAGAGGCTCTAGCTCAGCTTCAATCCCGTTGCTGCCTCGAGCTCGGCGATCGCCTGGGCGCCGCTGGTCACCTTGATCGTCGTCATGCCCATCTCGCGTGCCGGCTTCAGATTGACGCCGAGATCGTCGAGATAGACGCAATTCTTCGGATCAACCTTCAGCGTCTCGACCATCAGCTGATAGATGCGCGGGTCGGGCTTGCGCAGGCCGATCTTGGCGGACTCAATGACATGGTCGAACAGCACCATCACCTCGGCGACATAGAGTGAACGCCCGGTCATGCTGCCGATCGCATTGGCCGGCAGATTGTTGGTAATACAGCCGGTCTTGAATTGCGCCTTGATGCGCTTCAGCGCTTCGACCATCTCGGGGCGCAGATCGCCCTGGAGCAACGGCAGCACATCGCGGCCGCGCACCTCCGCGCCGAGCGCCAGCGACTCCGTCGCGAACAAATGATCGAACGTGTCGATATCGACCTCGGCGCGCTCGAACTTGGCCCAGGCATTTTCCAGATGATTGGCGGCGTTGGTGCGCCGGATGATGTCGATGGGCAGGCCACGCTCTGTCTCGAACCGCGTGAACGCTTCGAACGGCGAACTCGTCAGCACGCCACCAAAATCAAAGATCACAGCCTCGATCGTCAAGATCCCGCCCTCGTCTGTTCCTTTCCAAGAGCGCTAGCATGCGCTATCGGCAAGGGCCAGTCCGAAGCAATCCCACCGCCGTCAACGATGCCGACACCGAAGCGTGTTCCCATGAAAAAGCTCGTAACCCTCATTACATCCGCGCTGCTGCTCGCCACGCCCGCCTATGCCATCGTTGGTGGCGGCACGCCGCAGGCCGATGGTGTCGCGCGCGCCGTCGTCACCATCGTCGGCTCCCGCGGCAATTTCTGTACCGGCACCCTGGTTGCGCCAAAGCTTGTGCTCACCGTTGCCCACTGCGTGCAGCCAGGCGCGGACTACAAGATCGTCGATCGCGGCACCGACGGGCAGCCGCAATTGCTGAACGTCCGCACCGTCGCGATCCATCCGAATTTCAACATGCAGGCAATGCAGGCGCATCGCGCTACCGCCGACTTGGCGCTGCTGCAACTGGAAATTCCACTCAAGGGAAAATCGACGGTGCCGGTCGGGACGCCGAATATACCGATCCAGGTCGGCAGCCGCTTCGTCATCGCCGGTATCGGCGTCACAGTGCGTGGCGACGGCAAGAGTGGCGGCGCGACGCGTGTTGCCGGCCTCGTCGCGACGGGGCAGCCCGGCACGCTCCAGATCCGGCTGGTCGACCCCGTAACCAACGGTGTTCGCGACGGAATTGGCGCCTGCACCGGTGATTCCGGCGGTCCCGTGTTCGAGGACAAGGCGACCGGATCCGTGCTCGTCGGCGTCATCAGTTGGTCCACGGGGCCGAACGGAGCCGCCGGCTGCGGCGGGCTGACCGGTGTCACGCCGCTCACGCTCTATCGCGACTGGATCTTGCAGACCGCGCGGAGCTGGGGTGCGGCGCTGTGATTTGACCGCGTCCTGATCTATGTCATCTTGAAGCGGAAGCGCGATGGGCAACCACGTCCGTCGCGGAGGAAACGCGCCGCCCAATCAAGGGCGGCCACAAAAACAAGCAAGGCATAGAAGCAACAATGAATGTCGCTGTTCGCAGTCACGCCACGGCCAAACAGGCTTCTGAACATTTCGACGTGCTGATCGTCGGCGCCGGTATCTCGGGCATCGGTAGCGCCTATCACATGACCAGGCAGCTTCCGGATGCGAGCTTCGTCATCCTGGAAACGCAGGCGACGTTCGGCGGCACGTGGACCACGCATCGCTATCCCGGCATCCGCTCCGACAGCGATCTCCACACCTTCGGTTATAGCTTCAAGCCCTGGGTCGGGCCGCCGATCGCGACCGCCGACGAAATCCTCGCCTATATGAACGAGGTGATCGATGAAAACGATATCGCGCGACATATCCGCTACAAGCACAAGATCAATTCCGCGAGCTGGTCGAGCGAGCAGAACCTCTGGACCATCGAGGCGGTGACGACCGACACTGGCGAGCCAAAGACCTTCACCGCGAATTTTCTCTGGATGTGCCAGGGCTATTACCGCCATTCGGAAGGCTATACGCCGGAATGGAAGGGTACGGATCGCTTCAAGGGCCGCATCGTTCATCCGCAGACCTGGCCTGATGATATCGACCTCGCGAACAAGAAGGTCGTCGTGATCGGCTCCGGCGCGACGGCGGCGACGCTGGTGCCGAACATCGCCGACAAATGCGCGCATGTCACGATGCTGCAGCGTTCGCCGACCTATTTCCGTCTCGGGCGCAACGCCATCGAGATCGCGGAGGAGCTGCGCCGGCTGCAGGTCGACGAGGCCTGGATCCACGAGATAGTCCGCCGCAAGATCCTGTTCGAGCAGGACGCCTTCACGAAACTCTGCATCTCCAAGCCCGAGCAGGTGAAGAAGGAGCTGATCGGCCAGATCAGCGCGGTGCTCGGTCCGGAGTACGATGTCGACACCCATTTTACTCCGAGCTATCGGCCGTGGCGGCAGCGCATCGCCTTCGTGCCCGATGCCGATCTGTTCAAGGGCATCGCAAGTGGCAAGGCGTCCGTCGTCACCGACGAGATCGAGTGTTTCGTCGAGAACGGCATCCAGCTCAAATCCGGCAAGCTGCTCGAAGCCGACATCATCGTCACCGCAACCGGATTCAATCTCGCGGCGCTCGGCGACATCGCCTTCGAGGTCGACGGCAAGCCGCTCGACTTCGGCGACACCGTCACCTATCGCGGCATGATGTTCACGGGCGTGCCGAACATGGTCTGGGTGTTCGGCTATTTCCGCGCCAGCTGGACGCTGCGCGTCGACCTCGTCGCCGACTTCGTCTGCCGCCTGCTCGGTCACATGAAGGCCAAAGGCAAGAAGAAGGTCGAGGTCAAGTTACGCGCCGAAGACCACAACATGCCGATCCTGCCCTGGATCGATCCGGAAAACTTCAACCCCGGCTACATGATGCGCAACATGGACCTGCTGCCCAAGCGCGGGGACAAGCCGGAATGGCAGCACAGCCAGGATTACTGGACCGAAAAGGACGAGATCCCGAAGACGGATCTGGATGGCGGGGAGTTTGTGTACGGGTGAGGAGAGGCAGGTGTCGCTACAAGCTTCTCCGTCGTCCTGGCGAAAGCCAGGACCCATTACCCCAGGGAGAAGTTGCGGCGCGAGCTTGTCATAAAGAATCGTCGCCAAACCACGTACTGTGGTAATGGGTCCTGGATCGGCGCTCCGCTTCGCTGCGCTTGTCCAGGACGACGGCGGTGGAGGCGTCAGGAATTCCTTCTTGTCGCATTCGTTGCAATCGCCGCCGCCGCAGTCCGGTTCTCGACCCCGAGCTTGGAGTAGATCTGCTCGAGATGCTTGTCGACCGTGCGCGGGCTCAAGCCCAAAATCTGCGCGATGTCGCGGTTGGTCTTGCCCTTGCTGAGCCAGGCCAGCACCTCGCCTTCGCGGGTGGTGAGGCCGAGCTCGCTGGTGAATTCGGGTGGCGGCGCGGTGCCGGACTCCCTGGACAGCCGAAGCAGAAACTCGTTCGGCGCGGTCTCGCCCATGTAGTACAGCCGGAGCTGAGGATTGTCGGGCAGGGAAGCCGCCTGAGATTTCGAGCTGCCCTTGCCCTTGGCCTGCTCCAGCCATTGCAGCAATGATACTGGCAGGACGAAGTCGTCGTCGGCCTGCGCGCCGTGGTGGTCCGTCAGCAGCTTCTGCGCCTGCGGGGTCGCCCACAACAATTTGCCCTGGCGGTTGACCGCGAACAGGAATCGGCCGGAGACGTCAAGCGCGGCGCGTGCGCTTTGCGTCAGCCGCGCATTGCCGAGATGAACGCGGATGCGCGCCAGCATCTCCTCGATCACGATCGGCTTGGTCACGTAGTCGACGCCGCCGGCCTCCAGCCCGCGCACGATGTGCTCGGTCTCGGCGAGCCCCGTCATGAATATCACCGGGACATTGGCAAGGCCCGCATCGCGCTTGAGGCGGCGGCAGGTCTCGAACCCGTCCATGCCAGGCATCACCGCGTCGAGCAGCACGATGTCAGGCGTGATCTGGTCGACGATGCGCATTGCGGCCGCGCCGTCGAGCGCCACCATTACCGTCATCCCGGCGCTGTCGAGCGCGTCGGTGAGCAGCCGCAGCGTCTCCGGGGAGTCGTCGACAACGAGCGCGACGTCGCGCTTTTTCGACTCAGTGCTCATACGCATGCAACGTCTTCAATGTGGCCATGTACTGGTCGAGATCGAAGCGGTCGATCAGCGACCGCATTTCCGCGACGAAGTCGGCATGTTCGGGGTGCTCACTGCCGATCTCGTCCAGCTTCAACTGGATAGCCTTGACGTAGCCGATCTGACCGAGCCCGATCAGCGCCTCGATGTGTCGTACAGGCGGCCGCGAGCCGCTCTCCGGCCGCCATAGCGGCACGGCGATCTCGTCCGAGCCGTATTGCCATTCGATCTTGAGAAGCTGGCGGATGCCTTCCAAAAGCCTGGGAATGTCGATCGGCTTCATCAGATAGCCGTCGTGGAAAGGCTGCGCCAGCGGTGCGCCGTGGGCCTCGAGCGCGCTGGCGGACACCATCAGGATGCGCGCCTGATGGTGGCCGTTCGCGCGCAACGTCTCTGCGACCGTCCAGCCATCCATACCAGGCATGGAGATATCGAGCAAAAACAGATCGGGCCGGCAGTGCTGGGCCAGCGCCAGGCAGCCAGGTCCGTCCGGCGCGCTGAGCAGGATGAAGCCGAGTGGTGTCAACACCTCGCGCAGGAGGCCGCGATGCACGGGATCGTCGTCGGTAATGAGGATGGTCTTGCGCGTGCCGTGATAGCCGGAGATCGGGGCCTCCACCGGCGCAATGCGCTGCGGATTGGTGACTTCCGAGAGCAGCATCTTGACCTTGAACGTGCTGCCGCTGCCGACCGTGCTCGAGACCTTGATGTCGCCGCCCATGACGCCGGCGAGCAGCCGGCTGATGGTCAGGCCCAGCCCGGTCCCGGTCTGCGGCTGCGAGACACCGAGCGCGCCGCGTTCGAAAGGTGCGAAGATGCGTTCGAGATCGTCGCCCTGGATGCCGGGGCCGGTGTCGATCACCTCGAACTCGGCGACCGGGCTGCGATAGTGCACCACGAACTGCACACTGCCGGCCTGGGTGAACTTGATCGCGTTGGACAGCAGATTGATCAGCACCTGGCGCAGCCGCTTCTCGTCGGCATAGACCACGACCGGCAAATGCGCCGGCCGCCTGAACACGAAGTCGATGCTCTTGGCCGCGGCTTGAAGGCGGAACATGCCGACGAGCTGGTCGAGGAATTCGCTCAGGCGCACCTCGTCGCGCGACAGGTACAGCCGCCCCGCCTCGATCTTGGAGATGTCCAGAATGCCGTCGATCAGGCCGGAGAGGTGATCGGCACTGCGGCGGACGACGCGGACCTGGTCGCGCGGCTTGGTGCTGAGCGTCGTGTCCTGCTCCAGGAGTTGGGCATAGCCGCTGATCGCATTGAGCGGCGAGCGCAGCTCGTGGCTCAGGCCCACCACGTAGCGGCTCTTGGCGAGGTTGGCGGATTCGGCGATTTCTTTGGCGCGCTGGAGCTCGGCGTCGGTGCGCTTGTGCGCGTCGATCTCCTGGATCAGCAGCGTGGTCTGGCGCCGGGTCTCGGCCTCAGCGGCCCGTCGGCTCTGCTGCGCCAGCACGAACAGCCAGGCCACCACGCCGATGATGATGCTGAGTGAGAAGAACACCTTCCAGAGCACGTTGGAGACGAGCATGTTCTCGCCAGGCACGCTGACCGAGGTCTGGAGGTAGATCAGCCCCAACACCAGCGCGACGAGGCCAGCCGAGACCATGAACACACCGATGTAGTGACCGAACTGCGAATTGATCCGCTGATAGATCGGCTGCGGCAAGATCCTGGCGAGCGCGTCGGCGAATTGCACCTGCGCGCGCGCATGCGGTTTGCATAGGTCATGGCAGCGCGCGTCGAGCGAGCAGCATAGCGAGCAGATCGGGCCGGCATAGGCAGGACAGGAAGTCATGTCCTCCGGCTCGAAATGGTGCTCGCAGATGCAGCACTGGATCGATTCGATATTGGCCCAGCTCCTCTTCGGCTTGCGCGCGATGTAGTATTTTCCGTCGGTGAGCCAGGCGATGACGGGTGCGGTGACGAAGGCGACCGTCAGCGCGACAAAGGCCGCGAGCGCTTTCATGGTCGAGCCGAACAGGCCGTAGAATGCCGCGATCGAGACGATGGTCGCGATCGTCATCGCGCCGACGCCGACCGGATTGATGTCGTAGAGATGGGCGCGCTTGAACTCCATCTGCGGCGGGCGCAGGCCGAGCGGCTTGTTGACCACGAGATCGGACACCAGCGCGCCGACCCAGGCGATCGCGACATTGGAATAGAGCGCCAGCGTCTGCTCCAGCGCCTTGTAGACGCCGATTTCCATCAGCAGCAGCGCCACCATCACGTTGAACACCAGCCAGACGACCCGGCCGGGGTGGCTATGCGTCAGACGCGAGAAGAAGTTCGACCAGGCGATTGAGCCTGCATAGGCGTTGGTGACGTTGATCTTGAGCTGCGACAGGATCACGAACGCGCCGGTGAGTGCCAAGGCCATGTCCGGTTGCGACAGCACGTAGCGAAACGCTTCGAGATACATGTGCGCAGGCTCGGCGGCCAGCTCGCTGGAGAGACCGTGGCTCAGCGCGAAGAAGGCGAGAAACGAGCCCAATAGCAGTTTCAGCGCGCCGAAGATGATCCAGCCGGGGCCCGCGATCAGCAGGGCGGTCCACCACGACGTTCGCGAGGTGCGGCGGTCGCGCGGCAGGAACCTGAGGAAGTCGACCTGTTCGCCGATCTGGGCCACCAGCGAAAACACCACGGAGGATGCGACACCGAACAGCAGCAGATCGAAATGTCCGCTGGGGTCGCCGTGCTCGCCGGCGAATTTGCGCCATTCCGTGAACGAGTAAGGATTGGCCCAGGCGATCGCGGCAAAGGGCAGGATGTGCAGGATGATCCAGATCGGCTGCGTCCAAAGCTGGAAGCGGCTGATCAGCGTGATGCCGTAGGTGACAAGCGGGATGATCGCGACCGCGCTGATGAGGTAGCCGATCGGGCGGGGAATGCCGAAGCACATCTCAAGCGCCGTGGCCAGGATCACCGCCTCGATCGCGAAGAAGATGAAGGTGAAGGAGGCGTAGATCAGCGAGGTGACGGTCGAGCCGATATAGCCGAAGCCGGCGCCGCGGGTGAGCAGGTCAATGTCGATGCCGCATTTGGCGGCATAATAGGCAATCGGAACGCCGCAGCAGAAGATGATGGTGGAGACGACGAGGATCGCTGCGGTGGCGTTTGTGACGCCGTAGTTCAGGGTGATTGTGCCGCCGATCGCCTCCAGCGCCAGAAAGGAGATGGCGCCGAGTGCAGTGTTGGCTACGCGAGCGGCGGACCAACGGCGCGCGCTCTTGGCGGTGAAGCGCAGCGCGTAGTCTTCCAGCGTCTGGTTGGCGACCCATTGGTTGTACTGGCGCCTGACGCGATCTATTCGCTGCCGCCCTGCCACTTAAGCCCCACTCCCACTCCCGAACTTACCGGACCCCTCGCAAAACCCGTACCAAAAGCCTACGTCGTCATTTTGCGGTGCAGTATACGCGATCTTGCGTATGCTTGCAGTGCACAAATTCGAGCCATCCTCACGGCACCAATCGCGTGTCCTCGAACAACAGTGGGGTGCTCATGTCAGACGAAGCGAACAAGGGCCTGTTATCGCCGCTCCGGCGCAAATTATTGATGGGAATGGCGGCCGTCCCGGCCATCACCATGCTGCCGCGAGCATCCTTTGCGCAGGCCCCGGCGACCTCGGCGGTCAATACCACGGGCCTCGCGGTCACCGACACCGAGGTGACGGTCGGCATCCTGCATTCGGCGACCGGCACCATGGCCATCTCCGAGACCGGCTCGATTGAAGCCGAAAAGCTCGCCATCGAGCAGATCAATGCCATGGGCGGCGTGCTCGGGCGCAAGATCAAGTTCATCCAGGAGGACGGCGCCAGCGATTGGCCGACCTTTGCCGAGAAGGCCAAGAAGCTGCTGGTCAACGACAAGGTCGCGGCGATCATGGGCTGCTGGACCTCGGCGTCCCGCAAGGCCGTGCTGCCCGTCATGGAGCAGTACAACGGCATGCTCTATTACCCGACCTTCTATGAGGGTCTCGAGCAGTCGAAGAACGTGATCTACACCGGCCAGGAAGCCACTCAGCAGATCCTCGCCGGCCTGAATTGGATCGCCAAGGAGAAGGGCGCGAAGTCGTTCTTCTTCATCGGGTCCGACTACATCTGGCCGCGCACCTCGAACAAGATCGCGCGCAAGCACGTCGAGAACGTGCTGAAGGGCAAGGTCGTCGGCGAAGAATATTATCCGCTCGGCAATACGCAGTTCAATTCGGTCATCAACAAGATCAAGCTGACCAAGCCCGACGTGATCTTCACCGACGTCGTCGGCGGCTCGAACGTCGCATTCTACAAGCAGCTCAAGGCGGCCGGCATCGACCTCTCCAAGCAGGCGCTGCTGACGATCTCGGTGACCGAAGACGAAATCGACGGCATCGGCGGCGAGAACATCGCGGGCGCCTATGCCTGCATGAAGTACTTCCAGTCGCTCGACAATCCGAACAACAAGAGCTTCGTCCCGGCGTTCAAGAAGATGTGGGGCGAGAAAACCGTGATCGGAGACGTCACCCAGGCTGCCTATCTTGGCCCGTGGCTGTGGAAGTTGACGGTGGAGAAGGCGGGCTCCTTCGACATCGACAAGATCGCGGCGGCGTCGCCGGGCATCGAGTTCAAGGGCGCTCCGGAAGGCTATGTGCGCATCCACGAAAATCATCACCTCTGGTCGAAGACCCGGGTGGGACGCGCCAAGCTCGATGGCCAGTTCGAACTGATCTACGAGACCGCCGATCTGGTCGAGCCGGATCCGTTCCCCAAGGGCTACCAGTAAGACTGGGGTTACCAGTAAGACGCGGCGCCTGCCGCGGCTTCCCTCGAGATCAAGCGTCTCCCTGGCGTGGATCGCAAGTCCCACGCCCAAGACCCCCGCCGGGCGGCCCCCCGCCCCGCCCCGGGCCCCAAACCCCCCCGGGGGGGCCCAAAATTTTGCGGCAAAACCGCAGGGGGGGCTGGGGGCG